>JAYSST010000497.1:0-8095 GCA_043720435.1 Bdellovibrionales bacterium | reverse complement strand
CAATAACGCCATTCGGACCTTTGATGCGGACCAAGTCCTCAAGACTTTTTCCACAACCGGTCGTTGCAAGTGCGATCAATGAAACGCTTACGATAAATAGTCGCGAACTCATGATTGCTTATCGGCAAACTCCTGCTAATTTTTGAAGTTAAACGCTTTTTCGATTCAAAATGAGATGAAAATTCACGGAATGGCTTTAAATCATGTCTAGTAAACGATTCCTTGTTTTCGAAAAGACTCAGTAGTGCAACTCGTTGGCCTCATGTTGTTGGGACTGTGCCTCGGGCCCGCGTTCTTTAAAGTCGAAATGCCGACGTGGCTGTCGACGGCCTCAAACATTTCGGGCGGCGTTTTTCTATTTTTGGCCGGTTGGGAAATTCGCTTTCTTGATTTGCGCCGTGAGGCGAGGTTTTTCGCAATATGTTTTTTCGGTGCGTTCGGTGTTCCATTTTTAGCTGGATATTTGTTGTTCGACGGCCATTTGTTTATTGCCGCGGCCCTGGGAATTTCGGCACTTCCGGTCGCGATACAAATTCTAAGAGAAAAACAGCGCTACGATTCTGAATTGGGGCGAAAAACCGTAACTCTCGCCGGACTCTGCGATTTGGCGGCGTGGCTCATTTTGTTTTTCGTTTTTCCTAGCGCCTCTGCTGGGAATTGGCTGCGAAGCCACTGGTTCGTTCTCATGTTTTTTATCGGTCTCGCGCTCGGTCAGTTGCGATCGATGCCAAGCGCGGCCTTCCGACTCCAAAAGTGGATACTAGCGCCGCTTTTTTTCATCGGACTAGGGTGGCGACTTCCATTTTTGGAACTCTTCGATCTAAGCGTTTTTCTGAAAATCGCAGCCATTGCGGTCATCGCGAAGCTCGTCGGTGTTTATCTCACCGCAAGAATGCTGCAGAAGCCGCATATATTTTCGCTTGAGTTAGCGATGCTACTCAATGCTCGCGGTGCAATGGAAATCGTTGCTGCGCACGCGGCATATTCAGTCGGCGTGATTGACGGCGGTGTTTTCACAGGGTTGGTTGCTCTCGGCATTCTGACCTCCGTGATGGCCATCCCATTTGTTCGTCACAATTCGAAAGTGTTATGATAAAAAAAATCAGTCTCTATATGATGTCGTTGTTTTATGTGGTCGCTGGTTTCAATCACTTCAAAAACGCTGAGTTTTACCTGAAGATAATCCCGGCGATGCTACCTGCGCCGACAGTGCTGAACGCTGTGAGCGGAGCCTTTGAAATGGCGCTGGGAATGATGTTGATGCGACCCGAGGTTCGTTCGCTCGCCGCGTGGGGTCTGATTTTGTTGTTGATCGCCATTTTTCCAGCCAACGTTTCGATGTACGTGCAAGGGGGCTCAGCGTTTGATGTTCCCGATTGGGTTTTACTCGCACGTCTGCCCGTTCAAGGGTTGTTACTCGCATGGGCCTATTGGCATACCCGCAATCCCGAGATCGATACAGCGGTCATTGAAACTGATATTTTGATTTCCGCTCCTCCCCCGCTGGTTTGGCGAGAACTCACGTCGTTCAAAGCCTACGAATCGTGGAATCCGTTCATCGTGAAGGCGAACGGAGACGGACGGGTCGGCGACCGAATGGAAATGTCGATTCGACCCCCTGGTTCAGGTGAGTTCGACTTTAAGAACACGATCGTAGAATCAATCCCACCGAATAGGCTTGCTTGGAAGGGAAGCTTCGTTGTGAAAGGCATCTTCGACGGAACTCATTATTTCCGAATCGAAAACCACGCTTCAGGCACGCTCTTCATTCAAGGCGAAAAGTTCGAAGGAATTCTCGTCTGCGCGCTCTCAAGCGTGCTCGAAAATACGAAGCGGGGATTCGCTCTTATGAATCAGGCGATTAAAGTTCGCTGCGAGTCCGACGGGGCTAGCTGAGCTGTCGCGCTTTTTGCAATGTACGTGACGAATGGTCGTTAGAGTCTCTGAAACTTCAAGCCTGGGCACCAGTGCCCGGGTTAAATATGTCGTCCTAGCATTGGCGTTGGCAACTGTGGCGGCGCCCTTGGCCGAGGCGAGAGTCATTCAGCGCGAATGTAGCGCTCTCTTTGCCGCTGCCAACGACCGAAAAGTGACTTCCACGAAATTGATCATCGAAATAACCAATCAACCGCTGATTGAATTAGTACCGGGAACCAACCGTGAAACCTGGCCCCCCGTTGTAAAAATTCGAAACGCGGCTGGCGAGATTACTCTGCATGCACTGCAGGACCTGTCGGCAGAAAATCCGGTTTTAAGTGCGATTTCTAAGAGAGCACATGTTGAAGTCATTGTTGTTTCGAACGACGGAAGCCGTCGTGAATTAGAGCTTCCGGGGGGCCTCAAAAAGTCGCTGCGAGAATACATCCGAGCCGGCGGCCCACCGACGAAGCCCTTTAACTGCAATTGCTTCGTTCATTTGATGAACGGGCTGCCCTATGACTACACGTACTTTCGATCTCGGCTCTGGCACTTAGAAACAGTCATCGACGAAATGGCGCTCGCCGTGGGTGACACGATAGTCCTGGGCTACTCTTATGCGGAAATCAAACATGTCGCCATTTACCTTGGCCAAGGACTCTATATATCGAAAATGGGAGATGGTCCCGTCCTAGTAACCGACTTTTCGACCCTGCAGCTAGGGTACGGTGGGTTTATGTTAGGTCGCGGTCGGCCTGCGCCACCGATTCGGCGACGATCGCCAGCAAAGGAAAACGCGAACTAGAACCCATGTTTCCCTAGGGTTTTTCGTTCGCGCGGTTAGAGAGATTAAGCTATTTGTTTAGAGCTGCTGCTAATTACTGCTGTCTTGTTGGCTGACTGTCCGAGGTGCCAGCTTGAGCGACGGCTCCTGGCGTAATCACGATATCGACCCGGCGATTCTGCGCGCGGCCCGATTTTGTCTTATTCGTCGCGATAGGTTTTGAAAGTCCTACGCCTTCTGCCTCGATTTCAGCGTTGGCTCCAGCAGTCTTCAGGTACGTCGCAACTGCGTTAGCACGTTCTTCTGAGAGAGTTTGGTTTTTCGCTTCGCCACCGAGTGAGTCCGTGTGTCCTTCAACCTTGATCTTCGAAGCTTCCAATTCCTTCGCAACTTCAGAGACTTTCGCAAGAATTGGGAGAGCTTTTGATGGCAGGTCCGAACGACCGCTCGAAAACGCTACCGTCTTCAATCGGATCACCAGATTCTCACCCTGTTGATAAGCTTCAGCATCTTCATCCGAAAATTCTTTGCGGGCTTTTTCTAATGCCTGCTGCAAAGCTACAGTTCGTTCTGCATCAGAAAGCTGACGGCCGCGCATTGAGAGCTCCTGATCTTTTGCTCGCGCAACGCTTTCGGCTGTCGCGGTTTCTGTGCGCGAAGTCGACACTTCATTTTTCAGATCTGTAATTTGGCGATTCTGCTGCACAAGTTTAACCGCAGTAGCTTCGGTCATATCTTTCGAAGTGCGAAGTTGGTTCATAACATCATCTAACATGCGAGCGCTTGCGTTCGCCTTGTCGACGGCTTGAGTATAGCCGGCTTCGTTTCGCACGTTCGTTACAACGATTGCTTCAGCTGCCGATACATCGACCTGCGCTTGCTTCAGCACGTTCCCAGCACGTTTTTCACCTCTGTCTTGCAACGCACCTTTAATGATCGACTTCGATCGACCGAGTTGCGTCTGAACAACGGCTTTGCGTTCGAGTTCGACATATTTATTTTGAATTTCTGTGAGACGTTCGACTTTCAGTTTCATCAAGTCTTCCGACTTGTCGATCACTTCGCGGTCAACTTTGGTCCATTCCTTTTGCAGCTCTGGGTGGCTCGCTGCGCCGGCTCGTAAAGCGGCCTGTCTCGCTTCAAACAAAGATGGAGCGCGACCTTTGCGGTACTCCGCTTGGCCCTTCGCAGCTTCGAGTGCGCCACGACCGAAACGCACGTCATCTAATATCTCTTCTTGTTTTTGATTTGATGCGAGGTCCGATTTCGCTTCTTCGAGATACTTGACTGCTTTGTCGTAGTTTTTGAAGTCGAGAACGTCGACGTCATTCATCTGAGCGTTCTTCAAATCAGAGTCCAGGCGTGCAATCTCCTCTTGAGGATTCGCGGAGCTCGCGATTTCAGCCTTCGGCTTAGATGCGCAAGATGTAAGCAACAGTGCTGTCGCGAGCGCGGAAGCGGCAACAAAGGTCGGCAAGGCGCGACTTAGGTTTTTCATTAGATGTTTCATTCAAATCCTTTATTAATTGGTCATGGGTATTCGTGAATCGACATTCTCGAATAAAGCAGGTGCCGTGCCGAAATCAGGCGCTATTTATGCCTGTTTAAACGAGCCTGACCGACAGATCGCCCCTTTTAGTTTTTTCTGACTTTTGAGCCCGGGGCTTAAATCCTCGCGTGTTGCGTCGACGAAAATTGTTTTTCGATTCTAGGCCATAGGTCGAGTGGCTTTCAAAAACGCGGTGAACTAAATCTATTGATTCGATGCTTGAACGCCTGCGTAAGGGTCTTTTCTGTAAGGCCGGAAACTTTCATATTGATCCGATGGGGGCGGTCGAGCACGCCGTCATCACGCACGCGCACGCGGATCATGCGCGACGTGGAAGCCAGCATTATTATACGCCGCACTCGGGTGCTGATCTTTTGCGCGCGCGAGTTGGAAAAAATATTCGTCTATCAAGTTTTAGATTCGGAGAAAATTTTCTCTTAGGCGGAGTACAGCTTTCGTTTCACCCGGCTGGACACATCCTCGGTTCGGCTCAAGTGCGGATGCAGCGTGTGACGGCCGGCAGTCGCGAGCCGCATGGCGAAGTTTGGGTTGCATCCGGAGATTACAAGCGGGACGCCGATCCTACGTGCGAACCATTCGAAAGCGTTCCGTGCGATGTTTTTGTAACAGAGGCAACTTTCGGTACGCCCGGTTACCAGTGGCCGAAAGGAATCGATCTTGGTCTGCAAATTTTCGACTGGTGGTCTCGCAATCGCGAAGCGGGACGAAATAGTGTGTTGTTTGCTTACTCGCTCGGAAAAGCCCAACGTGTGCTGGGAGTTCTTGAGCCGTACGCTGAACGCGCCGTACACTGTCATTCGGCAGTGACTGTTTTAAACGAGTGTTACCGCATGCAAGGCATCAAACTCGCCCGAACGATTTGCCTCAGCACAGTCGAAGCAGGACGCCCGCTGGTGGGGGAACTGATCTTAGTTCCCCAAGCTTTCTTAAAATCGGACCAAGCACAGATTCTAGGGCGAAATTTTGAAACAGCGTTCGCTTCGGGTTGGATGGCAAAACGAAGCGGGGGGTACGGCACTGGTGGTTACGACACGGGATTCGTCATGTCAGATCACGCCGATTGGAATGATCTTCTGTTAACAGTGAAGGAGTCCGGAGCGCGTCGCGTTTATGTACAACATCGCGGGCAAGGTGCGCTCGTTCGGCATCTGCGCGGACTCGGACTTTCTGCACATCCCGAAAGTGCTTTGGTTGCAGACCACGTCAATCAACTGTCGCTGTTTTGAAACGACGAATGGACCAAGTGCTGAAAAAAGTTTCGATGGCTGTCACAGAGTTTGCGGTACCTGCGCCACTTCGCGGAAGTATCGATATATTGTCAGGCTTCGGGCGAGCGAGTGAGATCGGCCTCGAAATCCATCAAGAAGTTCAAACGAAACGGATCATGCTTTACAAAAACTACAGCTCTGAAGTTCCGCTGACACATTCGTTCCCTGCGGACGATTTTAAATTCGAAATCGGCGGTCGAATCGACGGATTTTTCGAAGGCGGCGAGGGCGTGCCGCCTAAGATCGAGGAAATCAAATCGACCTTCAATATTTACGAGCTTCAGAAAAGGTTGCGGGACGGGATGAGCGAACACCCATACTGTCTTCAGCTTCGTACATATGGATATTTTTACTGGTTACAAAACGGCGTGGTTCCCGACCTCAGTTTTCATCTCGTATCGTCACGCAACCGAGAGACGTTCGACCTCGCCGTTCCTCTTAATATTCCTGACTTTGAAGCTTGGCTTGGTCGCCGAACGTTAGAACTCGTAGAACTGGCTAAACAGGCCGAGAAGCGCGCGAAACGCCGCCGCGAAGTAGCGAAGACGCTGCCGTTTCCGTTTGCCAAACCGCGAACGGGACAAGTGGAACTGATAGATACCATTCAAGCAGGACTCGCGGAGCGAAAACCGATGCTCATTCAGGCCCCCACAGGTCTCGGAAAAACCGTGGGCGTACTTTTTCCGAGTCTGAAGGAAGCGTTGTCGCGCGGTCAGCGCGTTGTTTACGTGACCCCGAAGAATAGTCAGCACAGCGTCGCAGAAGACGCGGTCGAGCGACTTCAATTGGCCGGTGCAAAAATAAAATCGCTTTCGATTACAGCCAAGAGCAAACTTTGCTTCAAGAACGAACCTATCTGTAACCCCGACTATTGTGAGTACGCCAAAGATCACTATACCAAAATGGCCGAAAATAAATTACTCGAGAAGCTAGCTAAAAAGCGAGTGTTGACGAGCAAAACGTTTGAAAAGATGGGGCGCGAGTTCGAAGTTTGTCCGTTCGAATTACAGCTCGACGCCGCTCAGGATGTCGAAACCATTATTTGCGATTACAACTATGTGTTCGCGCCGCGATCGGCCTTTGGCCGTTTGTCTGCGGGCGGACTCGATCAAGACGGAAAACCCAATCTCGTGATCGATGAAGCGCACAACTTACCGACACGAGCAATGGACTATTATTCACCGCAGCTGTCGGTTCATGTGCTTGAAAAAATGCATGAAGACATTCTGGATCTGCCGAAGAAGTTTCGGGTCGAAGCGCAGAAGCATCTAAATGAATGCATTCGCGTTGTCAAATCTTGCGGAGCCAAGGATCAAAAGATGCCGCTGAAAATCAAGCCGCCGAGCCAAGCCTTTCTTCTGCAGGATGAAGAGCTGCGCGATTTTTTGAGCACTTATTTAAGTTCGGATGTCGATATCCAGCCTCGCGACCCGATCATGAAACTTTCTTTCTATTGGTCTGAGTTTACCAATGCTCTTGAATACGTCAGTGGCAGTCGCGCTGAGTTTTTCACGACGTTTCATCCGTTTCCGCCAACGGTCAAGATTACCTGCTGCGACGCCTCGCAAATGTTAAAATCTGGATACCTTGAATACCAGAACACCGTCGGTTTTTCCGCCACCCTAAAGCCCTTTGATTATTACAGTCAGCTCATGGGGCTTAAAGGCGATCGATTGCTGAATGCAGAATTCGTTTCCCCATTCAAAAAGGAGAATCGAAAACTCCTGATTATTCCGCAAATATCTTCAAAGTATTCCGAGCGTGCGCGAAATTACCCGCGTATTGCAGAGACGATTCGCAAAATCGCGTCGCTTCGCAAGGGAAACTACTTTGCATTTTTTCCGAGCTTCGACTTCATGGAAAAAACTTTGAGCGAGTTAGTCATGCCCGAAGGATTCACAGTGCTCAAGCAAGAACGGGGCATGCGAAACGATGCTGTTCTTGAATTGCTCGAACTTTTGCGGACGCCAAACCGGGCCCACATCGTTTTTGCTGTCCAGGGCGGGGTCTTTTCTGAAGGCATCGATTATCCTGGGGACATGGCGATCGGTGCATTTGTTGTCGGTCCACCGCTTCCTCAATTCGATCTCGAACGCGAAAAGAAGCGTGAGTACTACGAAGAAAGTTACAAAGCCGGATTCGATTATGCCTACACGTTTCCTGCTATGGCGAAAGCCGTCCAAGCCGCAGGCCGAGTGATTCGTTCCGAAACCGATCGCGGTCTAATTGTTTTGATGGACGATCGTTTTATGCAAACCAGTTACGCCAAGTCGATGCCCCAAGATTGGTTCGAAACTTCGCCACGAGAATTGATTTCGGAAAAAATCCTCGCCGATGTTTCTGCATTTTGGAAATCAGAACCGCGCTAACGAAACTTCCAGGTTGGCCTTCGCTTGACCGGGACACGCGCTTTAATGTTGTTCTGCATCTATTCATTTTACGCATAATAACTGTTCATACTTGCATTTTACGAATGGCCACCTTGTCGGTAGATCCCTGTTCATCGAAACGGTTTTTAATCAAACATCGCTCGAAAGAGTGAAAACAGGAGTCCTC
>JAYSST010000496.1:0-1293 GCA_043720435.1 Bdellovibrionales bacterium | reverse complement strand
TCAATTCGAGCGCCGAGGTGAAAGCGATCACCGATGTATGTGTGACATCGTCCAACGTCGAAAAAATAGTCGCGGCAATTCCAAAAGACCGTCAAATTCTGTTTGGGCCCGATCGTAACCTCGGTCGTTACGTTGCGAAAAAACTGGGTCGCGAGATGACGCTTTGGCCGGGTGCATGTGAAGTGCACGTTTTGTTTTCGGAACGCCGGCTACAGGAGCTGCGTTTAAAACATCCGAAGGCACTTGTGATTGCGCATCCTGAATGCGACGACGGGATTCTGAACCAGTCGGATATCATCGGCTCGACGTCGCGACTGCTGGAAGAAGTTCGATCCAACAAATCTCGTAACGAATTTATTGTTGCGACCGAAAACGGAATTTTACATCAGATGCAGTTGGCTCGTCCCGATGCATTGCTAGTGCAGGCTCCCGCGGAAGGTTCGTGCGCTTGCAACGAGTGTCCGTATATGAAAATGAACACACTTGGTAAAATTCGCGATGCACTTCGCGATTTATCTCCGCAGGTGAACGTCGCGCCAGAAATTCAAAAGCACGCCCGCGTTTCGCTGGATCGAATGATGGCATTAACTGATGGCAAGTCCGTGACGTGGCCCACACGGTTCACCGACCCGAAACTGTTTATTCCGAATGCTCAACCTTTGCCTGCATGAACTCGTTGAACATCAAGGGCACGCTGATTTATACCGCAGCTGAATTCGGATCGAATTCGCAGGATCATCGATCAAAGTTGCGCGATGCACTTCGCTCGTGCGTGCATGTTCAAATCAACACCACCGCCGGAAATCGTGATTCGCCGAAGGACTTTTCGTGCTTATCGGACTTGTCCAGGCCGCCACGCCTTGAAGGCTGGGCCATTAGCGTGTCGCATTGCCCTTTGCTTGGTGGTTTCATGGCCGCACCTTCGGACTCGCACGTTGGTCTCGACTTTGAGTTAGCCTCGCGTGTGTCACCACAGATCGCACGTCGAGTTGCTGCGTTTTCAGGTGAAGAAAAAGTTCTTCAGAACATTGAAGCTGCAAAACAACCGTTCGCATTGTTTTGGTCGGCGAAAGAGGCTGCCATCAAAGCATTTGGTAATCTCGATCCACTCTTGAACCCACACTTTGGCATCGTCGAGATTATTGAAATCGATCTCGAGCATGCTACGTTCACAGCTGCACACTTGAACGACCGTGCTCGCGGTCAGTTCTTTACAATCAATTCAGAGATTCTCGGAGCCTTCGCCGAAACGGCATCAATGACCGAATCGTGATTGTTTTCCTGTCGATGTGT
>JAYSST010000495.1:0-3147 GCA_043720435.1 Bdellovibrionales bacterium | reverse complement strand
GCATCTGGGCCGGCGCGGACAACTAGCATAAATTTGAATCCCGTACGCGGGAGAACGGCCGCTGAATTCACGTCGCGCTATCCTCCTGCCTTGCTAAGAGTGACGAGATACCAAGCGGCGTCGCCAGTGTTACCGACGATCGCCTGTCCATTAACTTCATATTGAGTTCCGCCAAAAGGAATCTTGCTGAAAGCAATGTTTCCCAATTGGTCCCGCATCGATGGAACAAGGTCTCGCAGGTTATCCTGAAGTGCGGTGTCCGGAATATCGCTGAGTCCGCGACCGCTGAGATTCAATCCGCCACCAATAAGTTCATCGAAATGACCATTTGTCGAAATGATGCGATCGTCGATTGCATTGATGCTGATCGCCGGTACGGGAAGCATGCGAACGACATTGTTTGCTTCGATATCGCGATTCAGAACTGCACTTGGCGATTGGTAGCCGCCACCATTGCCGTTCGCCGCACGAGTCAGAGCTGAATTGACGTTGCTGATCAGTTTTTCAAGCAGCGGATAAGTGTAAGGAGTCGAAAGGTCATCTCGTCCTTCGCGAAGTGCGTCGTCGAGCTGCGTGCTCAGCAAGCTAAGCGGATGTTCGACGACTCGCTGTAAGAAAAAGTAGAGCAGACCACCGATGAGTGCCGCGATGAGGAAGATCTGTATGAAGAGTCCAAGCGTTTGCGCCGGATTCATAGCCATTGATCCCATATCGTACAGCACGACAGCGTAAGCCGCGGCCTCCTGTGAGCCAGCTTCGGGATTGTAGCGGGCAATTGGAATAGCCACGCCTAAACTTGAATCATCAATAAATCCTTCGGTCTCGCGCTCTTCGCGGCGAGCCTGGTTCACGAATGGCAGCTTCGAAAATTCTCCGCGTTTGTTTGCCGGAGCGAGGATAGTTCCATCCTTCGCAAGGATCAGTGCATTGGTCACGCCTTCTTCGAGTTCTGCCAAGCGTACTGTCACTGCAACTTCGTTGCGCTCGAGAATGGCTTGTCGATTAATCGCCGCCAGATTGCGCGCGATTGTCTTTGCTCGGCGAATACTTTCTTGGCGAATACTCTTTTTTGTTAACGTCACCATCGGCACCGTAGCGACGATCGTCACCATGATAATGTACATGGTGATGAAGAGCATGATTCCTTGACGATAGTTCATACGTTGAACGACGGCGTAAACGCCGGGCATCGCGACATGATCAATATAGATGCGAACGTTCTCGAAGAAATCGAGGAACACATTTCCTGTGTAATTGGCTCGAGGCGCAGCATCACTTTGTGATTGAGATGCATGATGAGGGGCATGTCCTGGATTCATCGAGGCGTGTGCTTGGCCCATGGCGTGCTGATTGTCCATTGGCGTCGCCAATGCGTTCGACTGCTCATGCAGTCGACTTTGCATATTGACGGCGGCGTTGCCTGCCCACGACGGCATCGGAATTCCACCGCTTGCGTTTGGCACATACCGCGGATCGTAGCCCGGCGGAAGGTCGAGAAGTTCAACAACGACGTCGTGAAAGGTGAGCTTATCACCGGCATTGAGTTTTTGGTTCTGTACTCGCAAACCGTTTACATAGGAACCGTTGCGAGAGTTCATATCGGTAAGAATGATTTTTCCGTCTTCGGTCATCAGAACCGTAGCGTGTTCTTTTGATACCGAGTTCGAAGCAAGTTTCACCTGGCAGGTCGGGCTGCGTCCGATGATGTTGTAGCCAACAATCAGGGGAACGATTTGCCCAGCTTGCGAGCCAGTTAGAATGCGGATGCCAAACGACGGCTTAGCCATTCGAGCCTCCGTTTACTTTTGCGCCTTCAACAATTAAAATATCACCGGCGGCGATCGCCTTGCCTTCGGTTCCTGCAGCAGTTTCGACGGTGGCGTCCAACGTCCCCGCAGGAAGCTCGAATACACTTGAGGCTTTAAAGTGAAGTCGAGTTACGCGCCACGGTTTTAAATCTCGATAGACCGCGACGACTTTAAGCTTCTTGTCGACAAACACAGCGTCGATCGGAAACCGCATAAAGAAAGTATGAATCGAGTTGCAGCGTTTAATCCAAAGACCTTGGCCTTTCGGGAAGTCACGGTGCTTTAGCAACCCAACGTTACGCGAGACAACGTCGTCGGCGATGCTAAGATCTGACGCGAGGACAACACGCTCGCCTCCTACGGCACGAACTAAAATGGCAGACTTATGATTTACGTTCGCATTCACTGTCCGCCTCCGCCGTAAAGGAATTGCAACGCGACCGGTGCGAAAACCATGATGAAAACGGCAGGAAGAATAAACAGGACCAGCGGAATTAAAATCTTTTGCGATGCTTGCGCACCAGCTTTTTCTGCGCGAACGAAACGTTCGACTCGCATTTGAATCGATTGGTCTTTCAAAACTTTCGAAATGCTCACGCCAGTTGCGTCCGAGTCGATGATCACGTTTACCAGCGAATTGACTTGTTGAAGATCACATCGACGGGCGAAACTCTTCAAAGCATCTGCACGCGAACTGCCGAGCGTGATATCGCGCAGCACCTGATTCAATTCATTTGCAAGAACGCTCTCTTTGCTCGCCTTCTCAACGATAGCTTGAATGGCTCCTTGAAAATCTTTTCCCGCCTCAACAGCAAGCGCCATCAGGTCAGTGAAGAACGGAAGTTCGCTGATGATGTCGAGCTGACGATCGTTACGAGTTTTTTTCGCGTGGCTGTCGGGCATCTTCCAACCGACGAGACCTACGCCGATGAAAATGTACCACGGGTAATTTAACTGCAATGCAAAGTTCAACACGAGCGCGACGATCGGCAAAACTACGCCCCACAAGAGCTTGAGGCCCAAGAATTCATCGACGTTGAGTTCGGATGTGAGTCCGCTTGTCACAAGGTCGTATTCAATTTTCTTCCGCCACTTTGGATTTTTAATTCGAACGGCATACTGAATCGTGAATTGGTGTACGAGTGGGCGAGAGAACTCGATGATTGGCGATTTTGATTTTGATGGAGCATTTCCAGATGCCCACGACAACGCACTCGCGCCTTCGTCTCTCGCCATTAACGCCGAGACAAAGAAAAACGCCGCCATTCCTGTGACGCCGATTAAAACGATTGGTAGCAAATCGCTTCCCATCAAGTTCCTTCCGTGATGTAAGGGAGAC
>JAYSST010000494.1:0-1296 GCA_043720435.1 Bdellovibrionales bacterium | reverse complement strand
TTCCGGCGGCGCCAAAATTCTAGTTATCGACGACGAGTCGGCGATTCGAGAAGTGCTGTCCGCAAGTCTCGCAGATGAGGGTTACGACGTCCGCACGGCACGTTCCGGCGACGAAGGTTTGCGCGTGCTCGAAGATTTCCGTCCGGCCATTGTGTTCCTTGATATTTGGATGCCGGGTTCGATGGATGGACTTGATGTTTTGAAAGAAGCGCGGCCGAAATCGAACTTCTGCGAATTTGTCATGATGTCGGGTCACGGCACAATCGAGACGGCCGTGAAGGCCGTCAAACTCGGCGCATGGGATTTTGTCGAAAAACCATTGTCGATCGATCGAATTCTAATTCTCGCAAAAAATATTCTTCAGGTACAAAGCGAGCGCGGAGAAAAGAACGCGCTCTTAAACAAACTCCGCAAAAACATCGCGATCGTCGGCGAGGCCACCGCCGTTATGGGCTTGAAGCAGCTGATCGCGCGAGTTGCAGCTTCGAACTCTTGGGTTCTGATCACGGGTGAAAACGGAACCGGCAAAGAGCTGGTAGCACAGAATATCCACTATCTCAGCGCGCGAGCGTCGCGTCCCTTCGTTGACGTTAATTGTGCGGCGATTCCCGAGGACCTGATCGAGAGCGAGCTGTTCGGCCACGAGAAGGGCGCCTTTACAGGGGCCGAGCGCGCTCGTAAGGGAAAGTTCGATCACGCGAATGGCGGCACAATTTTTCTCGATGAAATTGGTGATATGAGTCTGAAGACGCAGGCGAAAATTCTGCGCATTCTGCAGGAGAAACGTTTCACACGCGTCGGCGGCGAAGGCTCGATCGAAGTCGATGTTCGAGTTGTAGCTGCCACGAATAAGAATCTCGAACTTGAAATCAAAGAAGGTCGATTCCGTGAAGACCTTTACTACCGCCTCAATGTGATTCCTTGCCACGTGCCATCGTTGCGGGACCGAATGTCTGATATTCCGTCGCTTGTGCAACATTTCAGCGAACAGTTTGCGCGCGACGGGGGATTTCGCTTGAAACAGATTTCCGAGGCGGCTCTCGAGAAACTTCTCGCACATCAATGGCCAGGAAACGTTCGTGAACTTCGAAACTTTATCGAGCGCGTTTATATTCTGACTCCGAGCGAGTTTGTGGACGTGCACGATCTGCGATTTGCGGGACTTTCAAGCCTCTCGGGTGGCGGGGCGACGGGGGTCGACGAGATCGACAATTTCCGCGAAGCGCGTGCGAAGTTCGAAAAGGAATATCTTTTGCGAAAAATTTCCGAGAACAAAGGCAACATCTCGAAAACGGC
>JAYSST010000493.1:0-3152 GCA_043720435.1 Bdellovibrionales bacterium | reverse complement strand
ACATAAGCACCGAGCTCGCCAAGTTCTGCACCGAAAGTTTTTCCGCGCAGACCCATCGATTTTCCACCCATCGCTTTGATGAACGAAAGAATGTTGTCCGGCTGAGTTGGACCGAGGCTCGCGTAACGAAGCGATGGATCACGCTCTCTTTCGCTGTCTGTGCTCTTTGCCAAGGCACCAAGAACCGAAACGCGTTCGCGGTAGTCCGCACCAATATACTTCGCTAAAAACTCTTCGAGATCGCCAGGAGCTAGGTCGTCGCGAGTTCCATCTTTTTTACTTGGAGTCCATGCGTCCGCATCAGTGATGAAAATTAGTACCAAATGCGCATCGGTACGACGGAAACCCTTGTTCGCCGCTGAAACCTTGTCATTGGTAAGTGCAGCTTTGACTGGCGAGAAAATTTCTTCGTTTTCTGGTCCGCCGGTCTTTTCAGTTTCGTGTTTCGGATTATACGATTCAACGCCGATCTTTAGCGACGATTGAAGGACAAGTTCCCAACCCGCTTTTCTTCCTAGCGAAAAACCAGCTTTTGCAAGGTAAGAATCGTAATCTTCTTTCGAAGAAACGAAACGATCGAAGTTTTCTGGGAGGTTCTGACCTTTTGGATCTTTCAAACGACGAAGTTCGCCGTGACCGTATTCTTTGGTCATGCCAGCGAACATCTTCGTATCCCAGACCGACGTGACGCCGATGTGGAAATCTATTCCTGAATTTGTAGCGATCTTTTTTGTAAACTCGTTGATGTTGGCGCTCAAAGTTTCCTGTTCATCTAACATCGAGTCCGAGTTGTCGATGACAAACAGGACGTCGACTTTCGGAGTTACGTTGAGCACCACCGGCTTGGCTTCAACCGCTGCGTTGCCGTAAGTGACCGGCGGCGCCATCAATCGTGGATTCTCTGGCGAACATGCGGCAGCCGCAACGGCTATAGCCGCAAGCGACGTCGCTGTAATGAGTATTTCTGAAATCGTCTTCATGACTGCTTCCCTTTTGCGGCTACTTGAGGGCAACCCTTTGCGTTTACCTGATAGCTATTAAGCTCGTCGAGCCAAACGTCTTTGTCGTCGTCTGGAAATACGAGCGTGTTTGCATCGCGTGCGATTGGAGCCGAAGTTTTCTTCGCGTCCGCCAAATGCTGTTCCGAATAAATTCGGCTCACAGCTTCAACTTCAACGAGATGCATTTTGCGCAGAATAGATTCTGTATCTTTCACGTCGCGCTGAGCGAGAGCCTTCAGCCGCATTGTGACGATATTCGCGAAACGATCCGAGGCACCGGGTTTTAACATCGAGCTGAACGCCGCTTGGACTTTAGCATCGCGATAAAAAAGGCGTGGAAGATTTGGAAGATCGCTACCCGCGGTCACGCGTGACATCTGACCTGCTTCGATCGATCGACCGATCATGTGAATAGACGCTTCAGACTCGCCATTTTTCGCAAGTGCCTGCATCGCTTCGTGGCGGGGACGAATGTCTTCCTTAAAACGCTTCATAACTTTGAAGAGTTCGTTGTAGTTGCAGAGGCGCAACTGGATGAGTGATGAAAGTAAATATGGTTCAGCGCTAATTTCAGCTTTGAACGGAGGAGCAAACAGCGTTTTCACGCTAGCCAATGCCTGATCGTGCTCCATCAAATGGACGTGTGTCCAAGCGCGCTCTTCAAGCGCCTCAGGCCACAGGTCAGAAGATTGCGGAATCTGCTCATACAGAGACTGAGCTTTTTTGAAATCTTTTTTCTCGAACGCAATGCGGGCATTCCGAAGCAGCGTGCGATCATTTTGCGAAGTCGTCGACTTCACAGGTTTCGCGGTTGCCGACTTTGCGGTCGCCGGCTTCGCCGTCGCAGCTTTTCCCGACGAAACTTTAACAAGGTGTTTCCCAGCGTTTGCCGTCTGCACGACGATGATCAATGCCATCATCACTAAAACAAATGAAAGTGTCTGGCGAACTGAGATCATAACAAAATTCCGATCCCAAGTGTACCGATCGTGAGACCGACGTCACGTGTGACGGTGTTACCAATCGGACCAACGCGGTCCTGGTAACCCTGCTGACGAATCTCAAGACGTGAACTTACGTACTTGTTCCACCAGAAGCCGACGCCGCCGCCAGCCGTCCAGGTGTCTGAGGTTCCCGAGTTCATTGTCATTTGGCCGTAGCCAGCAAGAAAATAGAAATCAAATTGAACGACGGTGAGGTCGAAGAAGTTTACTTTTCCGTACATTGGATAATAGCTGATCGTTCCCATAATCGAAGACTTTGGAACGTCGATATCTGAAATCGAAAAGTTTGTCTGACCCGCGTCCTTTAATGCTCGCGCATTATCGACCTGTGACTGACCTTCTTTAGTCAACTGACTAGCGTACTGCGAGTAACGTCCACCGACTGAAAAACGTGGGGTGACATGGAACTCGAGCATTCCAGTGATGGGCTGAGTGTTCAAGTACGAGTTTCCACCGGCAGAACCACCGTAAGCAGCGCCGATTTCGAAACGATAGTCGCGATCTACAGAACGTTTCTGAACGATGCGAACCTGCTGTGCGGTATTCAATGCACGAGCGCGTTTCAAGATACCTTCGTTCGAACCAAGCGAGTCGAAATCCGACTGAGCCCGCGCCGCCGATCCGAATGCGAGAACAGTTAAAAGAACTGCAGTTTTGATTTGGTTTGTGAAAAGTGTTTTCATGATTTGGCTCACTTCTTCGCTACTGCAGGTTTGGTCGTCGATGTAATCTTCGCCGCTGGTTTAACAACTGGCTTCACTGGAGCCGGGCAGACCTGAGTTTGAATAACTCCAAGCTGAGGCTGTGCGTATTTGATTTTAAGAACAACCGGACGCTCGTTCGAAACGCCGCCGCTCGCACTGTAAGCTTTCATGAGCATTCGTGCATTCAAATGAGTCGCGCCGTCGACACGTTTGCCTTCGCGATCGAGTTGCGCGCCGACGTCGTTGTTTTTTGCGTCAAACACGAACGAGAAACTCCAAAGACCGCCACCGAGATGTTTCGGAGCTTTTTCAACGCGAACATAAGTCGCGCCGTTAGCTTCGTATCCACCTTCAGTTTTGTTGGTTCCCTGAAAATAAATGTCGAGACGTGGGACCAATCCATCGTGCGAAGCCGGGTCCATCACTTCTACTGTGAATGGAAC
>JAYSST010000492.1:0-8128 GCA_043720435.1 Bdellovibrionales bacterium | reverse complement strand
CGTAATTCTCGTCAATGGATCTAATTCGGGCCTTGAAAAGCGCGGTGCTCAATTTCAAATTGTCGCTGATACTTGGCGTCCCGAAGGAATGAAGAAAGAAAACCTCGGCGAAACAAAAGTACGGGCTTTCGGCGCAGCCGAAGTTAAAGAAATGAATTCGTTTGCGATGCACGCAATGAAAGAGCTGCAAGTCCCTGGAGCCACCATTGCGATCATGCAGAATGGAAAAGTCATCTTCCGAAAAGGTTACGGCGTTAAAAAAGCCGGATCGAAGGACAAGGTGAAGCCCGAAACTCTTTTCATGATCGGTTCAACGACGAAACCTCTAACCACATTAATGCTCGCTAAACTTGTCGATCTCGGTCAACTTTCGTGGGAAACACCAATCGTACAGGCCCTCCCAAGCTTTAAATTGGCTGACAAGAAAAACACGGATCTTTTTAAAATTAAACATACGGCATGTGCCTGCACCGGAATGCCACGTCGCGATCTCGACTTTGTTTTCGGTTCTAAAAGTGAATCTGGCGAAACTACGATCGCACAACTGCATGTAATGAAACCGACGACCGGTTTTGGAGAGACCTTTCAGTATTCAAACCACCTTGTAGCAACCGGCGGATACGCGGGAGCAAATGTTTACGGAAAAGGACAAAACCTTTTCGAAAAGTACGAAGCTGCAATGAACGACTTGGTTTTCACACCGCTGAAAATGAATTCGAGTCGAGTTCGACCTGCAAAATCAGATTTACCCAACCTTGCTTCACCGCACTCTCGAGACATCAACAATAAAATGGTTTCGTTTCCGCAAAAGACCGATGATATGGTTTATCCCGTCGCGCCGGCCGGCTCAATTTGGTCAAATATCGACGACCTTTCGAAATATGTTTTCATGGAACTTGCGAAAGGAAAAGATGCAACCGGACAACAGTTGTATTCAGAAGAGCAAATAGACGCGCGCCGAACCTCCGGTGTAAAGGTTGACGAAAATACGACGTACGGTCTGGGCCTTTTCATTGAGAATACCAAGGGCGTCACCATTATTGGACATGACGGAAATACGCTCGGCTTCACGTCCGATTTGTTTTTCATACCGAAAGATCAAATCGGCATGATCGTTCTCACGAATGCCAGCAGCGTGAATGGGTTTCGAAACGCGATGAAACAGAAAGTTTTGGAACTCTTGTACGGCGCAGAAGTAAAAACACCGAGCATGGTTCAGTTCTCGAAAAAGACGTATCGCGAAATGAAAGACAAAGTACGCGAGCGAGTGACGGTCCGGTCAAACGAGGTGAAGTGGATCGAAGATTTCAAAGGAACCTACGCGAATCCAGATTTAGGCAAGATTGAGATTACTCAAAACTCGAAGGCACTGGGTTTCTCAACCGAACGGTGGACGAGCGATGTCGGCTCGGCAAAAGAACAAACCGGGGAAAAGCTCATCGCACTAACGAGTGCTCCGTGGGTTGGAACGGCCGAAATTCGCGTTCAGAAGAATCCTAAGAAGCTAATCTTAGACGACGCCCAAACAAGCTACGAGTTTCTACCTGTCGCACCAGTAAAGTAGAAAACACGGGGCGTTTCCAATGACAAAACGAAGTGGACGACTTGCTCGCACGACACCAAGGCTGACCGTACGACCGTTGCGCGCGACGGATTTTAACTCCTGGCGAGCCGCGTATCTCAGCGCCGGTGTTAAGAAAAATCGATTTCGCCGTGTTCCGAAAAGATACTCGCGAGTATATTGGTTCGGTTGCAATTATCGCAATTAATCGATCTTTCATTCAGGGAGCGATCGTCGGGTACTATACTTTTCCGGCGCACTGGCGGCAGGGCTTCGGCAAAGAATTTCTGGCCGCTGCTATGGATATCGCATTTAAAGATCTAAAATTGCATCGCCTTCATGCTCCTATTTCTCCAACGAATGTGCGTTCAAAAATGCTGGCCAGGTCACTGAAGTTTCGAAACGAAGGGCTTTGCCGCAGTTATCTATTGATCGATGGCAATTGGATCGACCACTGCATTTTTGCAATCACGGCTCCCGAGTACTTTGCTTCAAAAAGAAAGTGAGCGAGATTCGCCGCGGTAGCGGCTAAGTCGCTACGCTCGTAGAAGCGAGGGAATCATGCTGCGATCGAAGTTTGGTCGGGGCGACGTGATCACACGCAAGTGCCCAGAACCATTGTTATCGAATTCCGCGAGAAGCGAAAAGAAGCATGTGAACTTTTGAGAGTCTACGATCATAGGGTTCGCCCCACCAGAGACAAGAGCTGTCGCACGTCGCTGTCTACCGGCACCGCATAGCCAAGCTTGTCAGTGCCGCCTAGAACGTCAACGCCGGCCTTTCTCAAGTAACCGTTGGTCGTCTTCAGCTGACTGTGCCCGACGATCGACATGACTCGAGCCAAGGTCTCGCCTCGCATCAAGAGATTCGTAATGAACGTCGCCCTCAGGTCATGGAATTTAATTTCCGTGACACCAATGCTCGAACAAAACTCTCTCGTGATCTTCGCCTGCTCTCCCCGATCCCATTCCTTGAGACGCGGAAGAATAAAGTCGTCATCGAGCTTCGGACCACTTCGCAGCTTTCTTAGAAACTGAGAAAGCGATTCCGAAATCGGCACGATTCGGCTTCGCTGCGACTTTGTCGTCCCGAAACCATTCTTCGACGACCACGATCTTGAAACTGAAATCGTACCGGCCTCGGAATCGGCGTCAACCCATCTCAACGCGTACAGCTCGCCCGACCGACATCCCGTCATCAGCGCCATGACCCACATCGGATAAAACCGATGATTCGTCAGCTTCGCTTCGCGCAAAAAGATTTCGACTTCCGAGTTCGTTAGAACCTTGGCGTCGACTTCAGGCGTCTGCACGCTGATTCCGTTACACGGATTGCGATCTATCACGCCTTCTTCTACGGCCATCTCAAAAACTCGCCTCACGAGTTTCAAGATGGTCTTTCGAGAATGAGGAGTCGCAATCGCCGCGCACGTTTCAAAAATCATCTCGTGTACTTCGGACCGAGAAATCTTCGCGACCTCAATGTCGTTCCAGTGCGGGTTCACCCAAGTGTCGAGCCGTTGGTAACTCAAAAGCGTTGATGGTTTATGAGTGATCCGCATTTGTTTGAGGCAAACACTTAACCACTCGGACCATTTGTACGGAATCTTCGCTTCTTTGAGTTGCGCAAGTTCTCGCATCAACTCAAATTCGATCGATTCGGCTTTCTTAAGAGATTCAATTCCTTTGCGCTTACGCTGGACGCGCAAACCTCGGCTATCGAATCCGTTGACATAGACTTCAAAATATTTTTTCTGATCTGAATGATAAGTTCTAATTGCCATGATGCCGCCCCATTTTAAAAACCAAGGCGTCGCGGTTTTCGAAACTAAAACATATCGCAAAACAATCAGAGGCTTCTTTCGTTTTTAGCCACTCGCGATCAATTCGATTTTCAAAGAGCAATTGGTCATTCAAACTTTGTCCGTTCAAACTTGGCAAAATAATAACTCCTTCGCGACGTAAGCCGCAAACAGTCCTGTGATGCTCGATGGAATTTGATACTCCGTGTGAAACGGGCGTGAAGAGGCATGAATACCTATTCAGTTGAAGAATTTGATTTTCGCGTGGGCCTGGTTAGTTGCGAGAATCATGAGTCTATTTCGAATTTTCTGATTTTTCCAACCGTCGCCTTGGTGATGGGAAGGTGACGGCATTGTGACTGGCAATTGAATTGAAAATTTACGCTTGGATTGCCAATTCAGAATCGTGTTTGCCGTCTTCAACCAAAAGAGTGTCGTCGAGGTTTTCGGCAAACCAGCATTCAAAAGTTCTGACTGTGTATTCAAATTTCTTGAATGCGATTTTGCGTCAACCACGAGCCAATTGGCGATACGCCTCCGCCATCAGCGTCTACATCTTAGTATTGCAAGTGCAGGACCATATTTTTGGGTTTCAATCGTTCGGTAGACTCGAGGCCTTAACTTTGGTTGGATTCTTCAGCTTGGTGCGGTCAATCACCGCGACAACACCGTCTTTAAATCGCACAGCTTCGTGCCCCAGATAATTTCCGATGTACTTGTCCACCTGTGCAAGCCCGTTCATCGGAGCGCCCGTGATTTTTCCGTGAAACTCAACCGTCGTAACATAGCCGTCGGCCACAGCAGGATTGCTGGAATCGTTTTGTCCAAGTCCAGATCCAACAACACGCTCCACGTTCTCGAAAAAGCAAAGCGTCTTGAAGTTGGTAAGCTGAAAGTCCTCGTCTTTGTGGCCTCGATAGAGCAGCGTAAATGACATCCTTAAAACCATAACGGATTACATGGCTGGCGACTACGTTTAGAACTGGCTCAAAAGGCATGGGCCAGGTCGAACCGGGCTTCGCATTCGAAGCGTTAGGTTTTGGTCGAAAGCTTTTCAAGATGTTTAGATTGAGTTCGTTTCGTAGGTTGTGTAGATCGAGACCTATCAAACGGGGGTTCGATGAAATTTCTAATTGCGTTATTCCTAACTGTCGCTGCAAGCCAATCATTTGCTGGTGACTGTTTTGATCTCTCTGTCGACGGCAAGACTTGGGAAGCAAAGCCTTTTACGTTGTGCGTTGAGCCGAACACGGATGGCACGACTGAATACAAACTCACTCTGTCTAAATCCAATCAAACGGTCGCTGTTTATTATCTAAACTCGCTACCAGCGGCGGGACGAGCGTTTGGCGTCAGCCCAACGAATGCTTCGATCTTAGATGACAGCCTCACGATTTCTATCGGGTTCGGTGAAGTCCGAATTGGTGGCGCAACGTACTTCTACAAAGAGTAGCGTAGTTCAGAACCTGGTCATGGTGACCGTTGAAAAAACAAAAAGCTCGTTGGCTTTCACCAACGAGCTTTTTTTCACTGCCGGAATTGATCGAGCTTACAGCTCGGCCGGTTTGGCTGCGGTCGACGAAGGCAGTTCTTGGTTGCTTCTAGATTGATCTGAAGAAGCATCACCAATCGAACTAATGAATTCCCCATAGACCGAAAAGCGATATTCGATTTCTCCGGACGGCTTCTTGGTGGGCGAGGAATCCCGAACGTAGGTATAACCTGATACCCACCCCTGCAAATCAGCCTCACTGGCCAAAGTTTGTTCTACGGTGCGCATAATGTCGCCCTCGGAGGTGTTATATTTGTCTAGAAGGCTGAATTCATATATTTTCGAGGGCATATCCATCTCCTGGCACTTTCATAGCATATGGCGGGCCGGGCGTAACAACAAAACTTTGGAGCGAACAAGTGCCAATAGGTGGATATCTAACCAAGCAGGAAGTGCTCGATTTAAGGGGCGATTTGTCTCCGTACCTTATCCATCTCACCCGCGGCGGCGGTTGCACTCTAAAGGCTGATGCGCATCCCGGACTGACGACCGATCAAACCCTCCAGCTGAACGCTCGAAATAGTCTTATAGAGATAATTAACCAGAAAGTTATTCTCGCAAGGAGCGCCTTTAGCTACTTCAATCGCAAGGTCCCTTTGCATTGGAATGGCCGACAAGTAAGTAATCATGGCTCTCTTGTGAATCGCGAGTGGCTTCTCGCAGTCTGTTTCACCGAGACGCCAGTTGACCATATTCATGTACAGTGTCAGCGGATCCTCGGTAGAAAGTTGCCTTTCGAACCGTATGGCTTGGCTTTTTTCGAAGAGAGTGTGCGCCCTCGCGGAAATCCGCTTTTTTATTTTGATACGGACAACGTTTCCATTCGAGCAGCAATGGATGCATTAGTTGCGGATCCGTTATGTCAGACCTTTAGAGATTTTCTGCCCTTGGTTGAGACCTTTGGTCGTCCAACTCATCCTCATGCAACCCAGGCAAAGGAAATCGACTTTAGATGGGAACGAGAGTGGCGCGCCACGTGCGACTTTGATTTTGTAGTTACAGATGTTGCGTTCGGGCTGTGTAGAGCTGTCGATATTCCTTTTTTTGAGAACCTGGTATCTCAAGCCTTTCCATTCGTAGACCCCACGCAGCCAATGCCTGTTGTGAAAACAAAACTCCGTAGTTGGCCAAGACTCGCGAATCTCAAGTAGCGTTTTGCGGCTTCATCCAATCGCCGTGCAAGCTTGGACCGCAAATTTTGAAGATTGCTGTCAAATTGGGTACGGTTTCCAGCCTCTGGCGGTCTTCCTGAGATAATTAGTAAGAGACTCAGATAGAGTGAGTGCCTGCTCCGACGAGAGAGACTCAGCGGGTGGCCATTCGATAGAAAGAGATGGGTTTGGGAAAGCGAGTAAAACTCGACCTGGGTGCGATACGTTCCAATCGACGCTCAAATTCTCAACTGACGTATCTGAAGCATATACGAGCAAATCGCCAGCACCGAACGTAATTGAATGAATGTTTTTGGCAGGAGTAGCTGGCGGAGTCGCGTCAACACTAACAGTGGCCGCATGTCGGACATAAGCTGCTCCCCAGCCGTCGACTCCACATCGCGCAATCCAAATACGCATATTGATCGGAATTTTTCTACGACGCATAAAATCGATTCTGTCGCTAGCCTGAGTCACAGCTTCGGACCGCTGGCTGTGCTCGGCGACCATGAACTTCATCGTTAGCCATTGCACCAGTGTAAGTAGGGCCGTCGCATGAATCGTATGGGGTTGGGATGTCATCATCGGTTTCAAAATCGGAGCGACCAATGTTTCCAGCTGATTCATCCAGCCGTTGTTGCAGCCGGCGCAAACGACTCTAACAGTCTTCGTAAATGTGCTTCCGCATCTATTTGTAACTTTCGGTCGGCCCACAGGTTCGGTCATTCGCACAAAGGTACTCATAACCTCCGTACGCTCGTCGTTACGAGTCGCCGGCAAAAAACTCGCAATCCATCGTGACCAGATGTGCTCTTTCGTAACATTGAGTCCTCCGCAGAATATGCATCTGCCGGCGGTTCCTTCTGTTGGATGATCTGACGCCATATCTCCCCCGCATATAGATACTGAAGACTACTTCAAAAAAAAAGCGTCTGACATAGAAGTCAGACGCTGAACCAAGGTGAAGTTCTCAAAATCGAAGAAGATACAAGAAGCAAAAAGAAGCAAAGCCCGATCATTTCACGACATTTCGTAATGTTTCAGCCCGAAAACCGCAACACCCTGGTGAGTGTTATTAAGTACTTACGAGAACTGTGTTTTTGGAAATTCGCTTTTTCGCGGCTCGATAAATTGGTCGGGGCGACGTGATTCGAACACGCGACCTCTTGCTCCCGAAGCAAGCGCGCTACCAGGCTGCGCTACGCCCCGACTCTATGGGATGCAAAATTCTACCGGGACTCGCGATTACTGTCTAGCGAGGATCACAGCATTATGAAAGACGCATCGACGAGCTTCTCTGAAACACGCGATGAAATCGGTACGAGAAACGGACGGAAATCCGGCACAAGTTTCTGTTCCTGTTTCTTGAAACTTTTCACCAGCAAACCACACTTTTCCCGCGGCGCCGCCGGCAATTTGCGGAAGTCCGGCGCGCACCACTCATAAGTGGTACTCACCCAACACGACCCCGAAATCAACGCGATTTCGCCACTTATAAGTGGTCCTCACGTTTTGATTTTATACCCGGTGCGGAAAATCACGACGATGCCGACCATGCAGGCAAGCATGAATACCAAAGTCATTCCCAAGCTCAAAGCGAGACTCACGTCGGCGACGCCGTAGAAGCTCCACCGAAAACCGCTGATCAGGTAAACGACCGGATTAAACAACGTCAGCTTCTGCCAGACCGGCGGAAGCATGCTGATCGAGTAAAAACTGCCGCCTAAAAATGTGAGCGGAGTTATCACCATCAGCGGAACAATCCTGAGCTTATCGAATCCGTCGGCCCAAACGCCTATGATAAATCCGAACAGACTAAAGGTCACCGACGTCAAAATTAAAAATGTCAGCATCCAAAACGGATGTTCGATTGAGAACGACACGAACAAACGAGCCGTCACCAAGATGATCAATCCTAGGATCATTGCTTTAGCAGCGGCAGCTCCGACGTAACCAAGCACGATTTCGAACGCGGACATTGGCGCTGACAGAACCTCGTAAATCGTTCCCGAAAACTTTGGCATGTAGATTCCGAAGGAAGCATTTGAAATGCTTTCGGTTAA
>JAYSST010000491.1:0-1299 GCA_043720435.1 Bdellovibrionales bacterium | reverse complement strand
GATGGAGGCAATTCCGAATGGGTCCGAGCCTACTGATGAAACCATCACGACGTGACCTTTGATTGCGATGATGTCTCCTGCTGCGATGCTCTTTTTTGCCGTGAACGTCGCGTGATCGAGGCACGACAGGCCATTTTTCTTTGGCTCGGCAAGCATCGAGGATGAAACGCCGTTAACGAGCGAGGCCTTCAGTCCCGTTTCTTTTTTAAATTTCAGGCCGACGGTTGCATATGCCGTGTACACCATCGCCGAGCAATCGATGCCCAATTCTTTTGAACCTGTGCCGGCGTTTCTGAACATATTCAGAACTTTGTCATTTGAAGAAGTCGAATGCGGTTTTCCACCGTAATCGTAAATTGACGGTGTCGAGAGAACGTCATGACAAGAAGGAAGCGGACGCTTGTAAATTCCATTTCCCAAATAAGGATGGCTTGCAAGGTAAGCAGACTTGTTCGTGATTTCGCGAACATTGCCCGCGCCGCTCGAATGTCGACCGGTGACGCTTATACCACGCACGTCCGACGTCTCAGAACCAAGCGGCGAATGAGTTGCGGCATCGCAGCTTTGGTAAATCGTCGCGATCGTTCGTAGCCCCCCATAAACGGAAGGCACCTGGGTGGCTTTCCATAGGTCCAACATTGACGAAGATGTCACCGGACCGTTGTTTGCTGGGGGCGAAACGGGCGCAGCAGAGCACGCTACACCGATCACAGCTTCACGTTGGGCGATTTTTCTGAGTTCACTGACTTTTGTTTGAATGCGATCGACGTCGTCTGACTTCGCAATTGTGGTACGGTCGCCAAGCTCGAGTTGTGCGAGGCGTTCGAGCCAAATTCCGCGACGAGTGTCTTCATCGTTTAAATCAAGAACGACTTCTGCTCGATTCGAAGTTTTGCTTTCTTGCGTCTTTGCTTTTGAAATTGCAATGATGCCAAGACCTTGGATGGTCGATGCGATGTCCGAAGTAAGACTGCTTACTTCAGCTTTTGCACTTTCAGAAATTCCGCCGAGTCGAGACGAGGTCTTTAGTCTAATTTTCAGCGACGCTTCGATCTCGCTGGCTGTCGGTGGTCGTCCTTCTTGCTCCACTGACGCGTTAAATGACCTCCACATTGATTCTTCAAAGTTCATGCAACCAAGCGCTTCATCGATGCCATTGACAACAGGCGTGACCGTACTTTGAAACGCCGGAGCGCAAGCTGCAAGAGTGGCCATCATTAGTCCAACAAGCGCGGTTGTGGCGGAAACGACCGAAGGTGAACTCGATTTCTTAAAATTTCGTGTGTGCATTTATTAAGA
>JAYSST010000490.1:0-1299 GCA_043720435.1 Bdellovibrionales bacterium | reverse complement strand
CTTGTTTAATGCCGACAAGTTCTTGGTCGGCTTCGTGATCGCCGTTGCTGTCGATCAACACCGAGATTTCGCAGAGATCCCAAGTCGTCATTGGTTCGAATACTTTTGCCGCAACTTGAAGTGTCGGAACACCATTTTTTTCAATAACACGGTAGCCGCTAGCCTGAAGGTCGCAGATTTTCGAACGGAACGGATCGTGGCCGGCATCTTCCTTCCGCTCGTCCCGCGCGATGAAATTGAATGCGTACGCATCGCCGCCGTTCGTACTCTTGTTGACCAGCGCAAGGTCGACCGCGGCACCTTGGCTGTCAGCCATCGAAGTCGAACGAACGAGAAGTGAGTCAGCACGAATCTGCGAAACTTTGTTAGCAATCGCAATCACAGGAATTCTTGCTACCTCACCTTTCGCATCGCTCAACAATACAAAACCCGAAATCTCATTCGACGAGTTCGGCTTTAATGCATTGTTGATTGATCCCAGGTCGATACTGAAACGAAGGTCGAGCGCCGTCGCAGCACCGACTGCTAGGTCTACCGTTGTCGCGCTCGTCAACGTCAGGCCCTTTGTTGATTCCGCCAAAGAAACCGTCAGTTTCAGAGGCGCCGTCGAAATGTTTGCGATCTGCAGTGAACGCTGCATCGTTTTGCGTGCTTCGACAGTGACTTCTCCTAAAGAGATCGATGAAGGGATCGCGGTCAGTGGCGCATCGAGCGCTTTGATGACCTGCACGCGACCGGCACCTTGACGGGCAATCGGGTACATCTTCTTCTCTTTGTCGACCATGGTTTTCGATGTCGCCATAACGAGCGACTTCAACTGAACCGGTGAGAACGTCGGGTGCGTTTGCTTCATCAATGCCATAACGCCTGCCATGTGAGGAGCCGCCATCGAAGTTCCCGACATCGGTGTACCTTCGGCTCCGCCACCCATTTTCGCAGAAATAATTTGCGAACCTGGTGCCGAGATTTCAGGTTTCAGTAAAGCATCGATCGAACGGGGACCTTTCGATGAAAATCCGGCCATGGTGTCGATTAACTCGGGACGTTCGATCATGATCGACGTTGTCAGTTCAGCGGTGACATCGCCTTTCGCAAGACCAGCTTTGATTTCTTTTCCGAAATCGAGAGTGACCATCATCGCAGGGATTGTGAACTTATTCTTGTCGTCTCCACCCATCGCGATAGGTTCACCCGGTTGACTGTTGGCGATGACGACGCCGATCGCTCCTGCGTTTTGTGCGCGCTTGATTTTTTCAACAAACGTGACGCTGCCACGATCGATGAACGCGATTTTGCCAG
>JAYSST010000489.1:0-1300 GCA_043720435.1 Bdellovibrionales bacterium | reverse complement strand
CTTCACTTAGTATCCTCTCATTTCGATCGGCCGGTTCCCCTTGATGAAATGCGAACGCGTTTCGGGCTCGAGAAAATTTGGAAGAATCAACTCGGAGGAATCAGCGGCGGTGAGCGGCGAAGAGTCGGACTGGCATGTGCGCTTGTCGGTCGTCCTGAACTTTTGGTGTTAGACGAGCCAACGACCGGGCTTGATCCCGACTCACGCAAACTGTTATGGAAAGAGATTGAAAGCTTCCGCTTGCTAGGGGGAACAGTTCTTCTGTCGACTCATGACCTTCGCGAAGCAGGTGAAATTGGCGATCGCGTTCTGCTTATCGATGTAGGGCAAATCAAAATCGACGGTTCAATCGAAGAAATTTTGAAAACAATTAATTTCAAAAAGATCAGCTATGAATTGGATGGGCGCGAAATCGAAACAACCTCGATGGCGAGCGACCAGGACCTGAAGCGGCTTATCGAATCCGGCGTTCCGTTTAAAGGCCTCGAAATTCGCAGTCTCGACCTCGAGGAAGCGATCGAAATTTACCGAGGGACGACTCGATGAGGCTTCTCATACTTCACACTTACTACCTAACCGTCGAAAATCTTCGACAGCCGATGTACCTCGTTTCCACCTTTATATTTCCTTCGCTTTTTTTCTGGTTCTTCGGCATCCCAAATGCGCCCGACGAGAATGGTCTTGCGATGTTGACGGCGTCGTTTTCCGCTTTTGCCGTTCTCAGCGTTGTCCTCTTTCAATTTGGAATTGGTGTCGCCACAGATCGCGAGACCTCGTGGTACTCTTATCTGCGCGTTCTGCCAGCTCCGCGCGGAATCCAGCTCTTGGCGCGAATTCTTTCTGGAATTATCTTCGCGACTCTCGGAGTCCTCGGGGTCCTCGCGACGGCGTACTGGCTGGGTGAGTTGCCCTTTGGAAATTACTACTGGGGCGCCTTTGCATTCGCGATCTTTTTAGGTGCGATTCCATTCGGATGCTTGGGGCTCATCCTCGGGCTCCTCGTCGGAAGTCGCTCAGCGACGCCGGTTTTAAATTTAACCTATTTACCGCTGTCGTTCGCCGGCGGACTTTGGATGCCGCCTGATATACTTCCGAAAGTTGTCAAAAAAGTTTCTATTTATCTGCCAAGTCGCTACTACGCTGAACTTGTTTGGGCGTCGGTTCTTGGGACCAAGATCGAAGACCGCGACCTGTATGGTCTCTTAGGCTACGCGATCGGGTTTACGATTGTGCTCGTGATCCTGGTCCGCCGCGAAGAAGACCAGAACTTTCGTTAGCGACTTCTCACCACAAATTCAAA
>JAYSST010000488.1:0-3160 GCA_043720435.1 Bdellovibrionales bacterium | reverse complement strand
GAAACCCACGCGTCGGGCCTTAGCCTTGTTGAACTTAAGCTTGAGACTGGTCGAACACATCAAATTCGCGTTCACGTAAAAGAAGCGACTCATCCGGTTGTCGGTGATGTGACCTATGGTGCTGACAATCGCGTCGGAGGCTTAAAGTCCGTTCACCTAAGAAAACTAATCAACGAGTTGCCGCGTTTTGCGCTGCATGCGTTTGAACTTGGATTTTACCATCCAACGGCGCGCGACTTTCTGCGCCTTAAATCGAAGTGGCCGTCGGATCTGCGACCACTAGTGGATCATTGCGGATTCCCGTTGTTCGATGACAAAGCGATTGTTGAACGATTCGCTAAACGCCCTGACGATGAATATAAGTGGCCACTCTTTCGCGAAAACGCTGTCGAAGAAACCAATTCCCAGAACTTAGTCAAAGACCCTGTCGACGATGCCACAGGCGGCGACGATGAGTAGTTCGGTTTCGAACTCGGGATTTACCGAGCCCGAAAATTTCCCCCACCTGCTCACGAGGAAAATCGGCTCGTTTCTTTTCGGCTTCGGCAAAAGAGAACTTTCGATGGAAGCTCTCGCCGCAAAGTATCCGACTTTACAATGGGAACACCTCAAGCAAGTCCACTCTGCGAAAGTCGTAGAGTCGTTGAAGCCTTCGGACCCTCGGTCATCGAGCGGAGCCTACGCGGTTGTCGAGGCCGATGCTCATTTTACGATTGTTCCGAATCTTGCGTTGGTCGTGAAGTCCGCAGACTGTGTTCCCGTTTTGATCGCGTGCGCTGCGACCGATCGCCCACCTGCCGTTTGCGCGATTCACGCTGGTTGGCGTGGAGTAAACACGGACATCGTTCAGAATTCAGTTCGCGCACTTCTTGAAAAAGGCTACGCGCCGACGCGGATGTTGGTCGCTGTTGGTCCCCACATTCAGCGAAAAAGTTTCGAAGTCGGACTTGATGTTGCCCGTGAGTTGAAAATGACGGCGATGCGCGCGGGCCTCACTGATATCTCGAAGATCATAGTTGCTCACAAGTCAGATACTTCGAAACGCAACGTGGACCTAGCTGCGATCGTACGCGCGCAGCTTAAGTTCTTCCAAATTACCGAAACGTCTATCGACACCGTCGGCAGTATCGATACATTAACAACACCCGAGTGGTCTTCATTCCGTCGCAACGGCGCAAACGCCGGCCGCAATTTAAGTTTCATCGCGATTCAAAGCTGATGCAAAAAGGTACCCTGCTACCTTTTTGCATCTTTTGCTTTAACGGACCAATGACGCGCATCGCTTCCGCTGCGGAAGTGGTTGGAACACACGTTCCTTTTCAAGTCAGAAAATGAATCCGGTCTTCCCTTTGGCGCCCAGCTTTCGGTGGATCGTGATCAGGCCAACCGATCACCATTCCGCAGAGCAATTCTAATTCACCCGCTTTGTGTTCGGGCAATTTGTCGACTCCCAAAAACTTATCTACGTCCGATTTGATTTCGAGCGGCGCTCCCATTGTGCAGCACCCGAGTCCTTCAGCAACACAGGCGAGGTTCATGTTTTCCACAGCCATGTACACGCTGCCGATCGACGTATGATATCGCTCCTCAGAATCGTTAAACGAATAGCAGAGGATGACGACGGGAGCCTCGCCGAGCGTGAAGAAAAATCTTTCGGTAAATTCATACAAAGACGGCTTCAATCTTTTTTCTAAAACATCTTTGATGCCGAGCCAGCTTTTCTGCGAAAGCTTCACGTATTCATCGCGCTTCGCTCCCCGCAAAACGTAGAAACGCCAGTTCTGTCGGTTTTTTCCTGACGGCGCCTGAAGGCCTGCAGCTAAAACGCGATCAAGGACTTCATTTTCGACATCGCGCTTTTGAAATTTTCGAATGGATCGGCGTGCCTCGAGCAGGCGATAAAACTCGTCGCGAAATGCGGAGGAAAACGGCGAGAATCGCGCCGCTGTCGGCGTTTTCGGCGGCGTTGCAGGGTCGGCTCCTCGGGCAGAATCCTTCGACATTTCGAATCCTTTGGGCGGTTCAACTCTTAAATTTAGGTGTCCAACACATGACCGCGCTTCTAATTTCCAACACCCTAGCGAAGCGGCCCAACCCTAGAGATATCACGACCTTAGCTATACTTCCTGTTTCGAGTCACTACGAAGCTCGCAGGTGACCAAAGATTAGCCAGATCTGTCCGCAAGTAAGATATCGATTTTACTGATGTTTTTAACTTTTTCATACTCGGGGCGGTACCTACATGCGGCACCCTTCTTGGATACTAGTAGGTCAGTCAACGCCGCTTCGAGGAGTCCTTCATGACGTTCAGCAAGCTTCAAATCAATCCGCAAATGGTGCTTCGGGTTTCTCAGGCGATGCTGGGACTCTTGGCGGTGGCAGCGTTTGTTGGCGTGGTTCATCCCGATGTTCGAGCGAGTGTCCGCGGAACCTTCCGCTCGGATTTCCGCACAGTTGTTTCTACCGCAACAGGCGACCTCAGTGGCACCGGCTCGATGTATACCGTCGCTAAAGTCAAAACCCGCGACAATATTTACCTCGAAATTTTTCAAGCTGTTGCTGACGAAGCCCCGCTTCTGGTCGAACGAATTGAGCTCGCCGATACCCGCGATGCCTTTTTCAATTTCGACGGACAGGCCATTAATTTGGCGATTGAAGATATCAATGGCGATGGTCGTCCAGAAATTTTAGCTCCAACATTCGATCGAAATCTTGTCGGCCGTCTCAATGTTTTCGAATACGACGAATCGACACGCGACTTCCATAAAATCATTCGCTGAGCAAAAAAAACGCGACCCTTTCGGATCGCGTTTCCATTTCAGCTGTTGCGCTGATTAAGAATTACTTCTTTACTTTTTTCGCTGCTTTTGGAGCCGCTACTGCTTCAACTGCGACAGCTTTGTCGCACTCGTACTTAATGTTCCACTCTTTGAGTGAAGTCGTCGTCGCGCTTGTCGCAGTGTTGTTGCTCGCTTGCTGTCCGCCAGAAGTTACTGGAATACCGAAGAGCGTTCCAACTTGAGTACCTTTACGGCCCGAGTTGTGAGTTTCAGAAGCATTAGAATTTGTTGTCGAACCGACAACAACTTCGCCCTCTTCCAGAACTTTTACGCCAGACGCTCCGCAATTAGACGACATCATCGACTGAGCTTTCAGACGA
>JAYSST010000487.1:0-1302 GCA_043720435.1 Bdellovibrionales bacterium | reverse complement strand
AGAAAGTTGCGCTGGAACTTCGACTTGCGAGCGCGAAATTCCAATTGTTTTTTTCACTATGGCATTACGTTGCTGTGGGCATTTTTTTCCGATGGTTTTGAAACCAGCGATCGCGCACTCGCTGCGATGCCGGTTAACCTCACGTTTTAAGCGACGAATCTGTCGCGCATAAGGCCGGCTTATCGCATCGATTCAAAGATATGTCGAACTCATCACTGGGGAGTTTCGCCATTCGTGTTAACACGCCATCTGGTTGAGGAGGGGTTTCTCAATCAAAGTTCTCGGGGGGCGGGGCGTGAAATCTTTTTTTGCTGTATTGGCTGTTTTTTCTTTTGGGATGGTTTCAACAGTTTCGGTAGATGCCGCGGTCGCGCAAGCCGCCACCCCTCAAGAAGCTGCGGCTCGCGCAGAAGTCGTCGACTCGAACTATTTTAAGTCGTATGTAAACCGCGAAAACTGTTCGAAGGACAAACGTCATTACTTGGCTTGTATCTCTGCGCTGCAAGTTTTGACGGCAGCCTTAGATTCCGAGCTCAAACTAAAAACTCAGACTACTGGCTTAGAATTTTTGAATCTTCACAAGACTCACCTGGTGTTGAACGCGAACAACCTAAAATTAGTGAGCCAAGCGCGTGATGCCGCAATTCTCAACGTCGATGTTAACGATTCGGTTTTGAAACAAGTTTTTTTGCGCAGTCAAAAAAGTAAAGCTGACTTCCGTCGCGACTTCGAGCCGGCTTACTATCACTTTAAAATCGCAACCAACGACGTGATTTCGGACGTCCTGAACTTTTTAGACGCGACTTATTCTTCTAAGCTTAAAGATGAAATTTGGATGGGCGCTATCAATGAGTACCTGCATATCAGTCAGGATCCACATTCAGATTGGCGGCTCGTCGAGGAAACAACCAAATCGGTCGGATCAAAAGAAGAGGAATTTATCGGACTGGGTATTCGATTCGTCGAGTCGCCAGTCGGTGCAACTGTCGAAATGGTTGTGAAAGGTTCTGGGGCCGACGCTGCCGGTTTGCAGTCTGATGACACGATTTTAAGTATCAACGGCCAGTCGCTGAAAGGTATCAGTCGCGACATGGTCTCGAAAGCGACACGCGGTGAAGAAGGCGGAAGTCTTGCGCTCGAAGTCCTACGGAAAGGCAAAACTTTTGAGGTCACCGCCATTCGCAAAAAAGTCGTGACCCCCGTCGTCAGTCGTTCGATTCTCAGGACAAGCGGCGCAACCGTTGGCCTCGTCCGTCTCGAAAATTTCATGTACAGCAATGGGTGTGAAGACGTTGCCGAAGT
>JAYSST010000486.1:0-3168 GCA_043720435.1 Bdellovibrionales bacterium | reverse complement strand
AGGGTCGGCTACGGGCGACCGAAGAATTAAGCTGCCGGATGCTGCCGGCAGCAGCGTTACGGGGGTTGGCGAAGGGGACTTCGCCGGCCTCTTGTTGTGTTTCGTTCAAGATTTTGAAGTCCGATTTCAGCATTACGATTTCGCCGCGGACTTCAAACAGCGAAGGAACTTTGTCTTGGTTGAACACCTCATAGGGATTACCCAACTTCAGCGGTAATCCCCGAATGGTCTTTACATTCGCTGTTACGTCTTCGCCGATCGCGCCATCGCCGCGAGTTATCGCCTTTTCGAGAGTTCCATTTTCATAGACCAGCTCAACAGCGAGGCCGTCGAACTTCGGTTCGCAGAAAAAGTGAAATTCTTCCGGAGCAAGATCCTTCAACTCTTTGCGAGCTCGCTGCTCGAACGCATCAATGTCTTCGATCGAATAACTGTTTTGCAGAGACAACATCGGCTGACGATGTGCAACTTTCACGAATTGTGCGAGGACAGCTCCGCCAACCCTTTGCGACGGCGAGTCGGAAGTGACGAGTTCTGGATGTGCCTGCTCAATTTCGAGCAACTCATTGAAGAGCACATCGTATTCGCGATCGGTGATCTCGGGCTGGTCGAGAGCGTGATAAAGATGGTCGTGACGACGAATGTGGTCGCGCAGTTTCTGAAGTTTCGTTTCTACCGACTTACCACTGGCGGCCATAGCGTCATGCTATCATCTTCTGGACTCATTTGCATTCAGAGCAAACCGGATTCTTTCGATTTTCTCGCGAACCGTCACGCGATCTGCATATTTGAACTAAAACAGTTCGCTTGATGCCTTCAGCTGCGGATCGGACTCCAGTCGCTTTGAAATGGGACCGTCGTGCTTCAACTCTTCAAACTTCACATTTGCCGGCAATCCAACTTCGACGTCCGGGCGAAGACCCACGTCTTGGTACGAGTGACCCTTGGGCGACCGAAATGATTTTACGGTAAATTTTATGGCGTATCCGTTTGGTAACGTTTCGATCATCTGGGCGTTCCACTTTCCAAGTGTTCGCTCTCCGACAACACGAGCGCCGCGTTCATCGCGCAAGGCTGCTGTGAAAAACTCTGCGCCGGAAGAGGTGTCCCGATTCGTCATGACCACAACTTTTACGTCACTGTTTAAGACGCCTCCGGTGGAGACTACTTTACTAATTTTTCCGTCACGATCGGTCGTCGTTACGACGGGGCGATCCTTCGCGATAAACAGCTCAGCGGTTTTGACAGCCGGTTCAAATGGGCCACCGACATTTCCACGTACATCGATCACCAGATTTTTGATGCCGCTCGAATTAATTTTTTTCAAGTGTTCAGCGACAAGTTTCGGAGTTTCCCCAGTGAACGTGCCGATTGAAAGCAGGGCCGATTTAGAATCGATGTTCGTCATCTCAACCGGAGTCCACGCGATGACTTCGCGTTTTACACTTAGATTCAACACTCGATCGTCGCGGAGCACCTTTAAGTCGACCCCATCGCCGACCTTTCCACGAAGCGCCGCTACCAAGTCGCGAAATTCTTTTCCTTTGAATCGTCGCCCATCGACCGTCAGTAAGACGTCGTCAGCTTTCAGCCCTGCGCGCTCGGCCGGGGAATTAGGGATCGTGCTCAACACAAGTCCGTTTCCGCTATTTTCCAGGAACTTAATTGCGACACCAATGCCGCTAACTTTTCCCGACAGATTGATCTGCAGATTTTCGAGTTCGTTCGGGGACAAAAGGGTGTTCCACTCGGCGTCCCCGCTATTCAACGAACGAAGCATGCCTTCGCTCGCCGCACGATAGAGATCATCTCGTGTTAGACTTTTGTCGACATACTCCTTCAGCAGTTTTTCCATCACGCGGTTAAAGTTGCCTTCGCCATCGGTAAACGCTTCGGAAGGACGTGGCTTCGTGTGTTTCGCGGCACTGGTCGCACCGAACCCGTGGGACGCATTGGTAACAAGCAGAACCAGTGTAACTAAAAACATTTTCATAAAATCCTCCTACTTAAAGAACACCGGCCGAAGCCGGAAGTTCAGCGCTAGCATCGAAAAGCACACGATTTATTTTCGGCGGTTCGTAATTGTTTAACTCGCGGTTTGGTTGCAATAGCAAATGGGCAGCGATTCCTGCTGCGATTGCGGCTCCGACGGAAAAAGAAATCAACACACGACGATGTCGGACCGCATGCGGAACGAGGCGCCCCCATAAGGCCGACGACGGACCCGAGGGGACGGCGCCCGCAGCCTCGAGCTGGCGTTTCAGATCGAAGTAATCCAGCAGTCGCTCACTATCGACAAGAAGCTCACGCTCGATGGCGAGTCGCTCTTCCTCCTCGATCGCTCCGAAATGAAAAGAAAGAAGTCTAGTTTCCTGGTTCATGATCAAACTCCGGTTTCAACATTGTAACTAAGCGGGAAAAGCGCGACTTCACGGTACCGACGGGTATCGACAATCGATCGGCGATTTGACTGTGGTCCAAACCACTTTTGCGTAGAGCCCATGTTTCGCTAAGATCCGAGGGCAACGTCTTTTCCGCGACAGACAATTTCTTTAAGAGATTGGATTTGACGATCTCCGCTTCAAGATCTTGTGAGCTTGATACAAGCTCAAGCAGTGCGGCTCCGTTAGAGACTTCGTGTCTTCGTGACGATTCCCGTTTCGAATAATTAAGCCCGCGGTTCTTGGCGACTGTGAAGAGCCATGATTTTAGAGACGAATCTGGATCCCCTGAGTACTTGCCGGATAGCAACTGCACAAAGATGTCGTGCAGAATCTCTTCGGCCGCCTGAGAGTTCGCGGTGAAACGGTACAAAAAGCGAAAGAGGGGGACACTGTATCGATCATAGACTCGACGAAACACGGCGGCACGATCAGCACCATTGGCGGATGCCGCAATATACGCATGCGTGAGTTCGCTGTCTTCGTGTTCCACTCTATGGTTAACAACCGGCGGGATAAAAGGTTCACGAGATTTCCTGCTGGCCTGAATTTTCAACGCGACGCGCAGCGTGAGCCCATGAACTAAAGGTCGAGCACGGGTAGAGGTTTACCTATGATAAAATCACCGACCAAAGAGACTGCGGGACTTGACCTCGAGACAGTTCGAAAAGTGGCGACACTTTCGCGGCTCGAACTGACGGACAAAGAAATCAAAGACTTCGCCGGT
>JAYSST010000485.1:0-1304 GCA_043720435.1 Bdellovibrionales bacterium | reverse complement strand
TGCTCGACTTGTCATTATTAACAGCCGCGAATGGGATCTCAGAACATGAATGATCAGCAGAACACGACGAACAACGACAAGCATCGCGAAGATCGCCCAAATGTAGCAGCAGACGTGCAGCTACGAGCGCAGCCGGAGGCGGAGCGCACTTGGCAGAGTCTCGAGCAGTGGAGCAGCGATCCCGCGCTCGCTTCTCGCATGGAAAACGAATTCATGTCGTCGCCGCTTTCGAGCGAAGACGGCAAAGACGGTGTTGCACGTCGCGACTTTTTGAAAATCATGGGCGCAAGTATGGCGCTGGCGACCGCTGGTTGCATTCGTCGCCCGCAAGAGCACATTATTCCATACGCGAAGGCGCCTAAAGAAATCACGCCTGGCGAACCTAACTTTTATACTTCGACATGGTTCGATGGCATGGAAGGCGCAGGCCTGCTCGTTAAGACAATGGAAGGTCGTCCTATAAAAGTAGAGGGCAACCCTCAGCATCCGATGAATTTGGGAGCTTTGCCCGGCCGAGCTCACGCCGAAATCCTGTCACTCTACGATCCGGACCGTTTGCAGGGACCGATTCAGAATCTTCTTAATAAAGAACGCACGAATCGCGAAGTCGTTAAGGCGACGTTTACAGGCGCAGACGCGAAAATCGCCGAGGCTTTGAAAGCAGGCTCAGTTGCGCTCGTGTCCAGTACGCGTCCTTCGCCTTCGATCAAAGCGATCGTCAGTGATTTTAATAAGTCGTTCGGCGGCGGTCGTTGGGTTCAGTATGATGCGCTTTCGCTTGAGGCCATTCGCCTCGGGCAAAAAGCTTCTTACGGTCGCGCAGTTCTTCCGCGTTACCGCTTTGAGAATGCAAAAATGGTTGTTTCCATCGATGGCGACTTCCTTGGTACTTTACTTTCTCCTGTCGAATTCACCAAACAGTGGTCAAAACGTCGAACGGCAAACGAAGACATGGGTCGTCTCGTGTCGTTCGAGTCGTTCTTATCTCTAACGGGCATGAACGCCGACGACCGATTCCGTATCCGTGCATCGCAACAGATCGACGTCGTCATGGCGCTTATCTCGCGAGTCGCGAAGCTCGGTAAAGGTTCGATTGTTGTTCCTTCTGGAATCGCAGCTTCTGCTAAACTTTTTGACGATGCACCGAAGGCGATGGGCCTCGATGAAAAACTTTTTGATAAAGTAGCATCCGAGCTTGCGCAAAATCGCGGAGAATCGATCGTCATCGCCGGCGGATTGCCGACTTTGACAGAACAGCAAGTCGAGCTCCAGATCGCAGTTAACGCTCTCAACTCGATGCTCGG
>JAYSST010000484.1:0-8156 GCA_043720435.1 Bdellovibrionales bacterium | reverse complement strand
CGCCGGCACTGCGAAGGTCCTAACTACTTTTATATCTCAGCGATGAGCGCTCGATATACCTCTTGAATCTTAGCGTCGATCGCAGGATCCGCATCCGAAATACGATTGATATCGTTGATGACACTAGTGAATGGGCCTGTGGGACCGTCGCCCTTCACCCCAAGCAGCGCGTGCATCAAGACAACACTCTCGACTTGTTTTCCAGATGCGGCGCCAGCCCTTGCAGTGCGAAATCGAACGTTCTCTTCGCTTGCCGACGTATTCAGACTTTCAATTCGATCCGAGAATAGCTTCTTTAAATCCGTTTGCGGATTCTTCCAACCTGCGACGAGTGCCAACGGCGAAATCAAGAAAGGCAGTTTTACCCCGTCAACGCGCGCAAGCAAGGCATCGAAACTGTCAGACGGCGAGAGCTGGTACCGTGTCTTAATTCGCATCAGCCAATCGCTTTCCGAGAGGTGAAGACCATCTTTTCCGCCGGCAACTCTGTCTCTGATGCGGATGATTTCAAGTCGCTCGCGGTAGACTGCTGCGTTTAAACGCATGATAGGTTCGATCGCAGCCAGAATGAAGTCGCGCTTCATCGCTTCCTCCGCGGGGTTCACCGGTGAAACAGCGGCTGTCGCGGAAGCTCCCGCTGCTGAGGCTGCAGGTGTCGGCGCCGCTGAGACTGCAGAAGCTGCCGGGGCCGATGCTGATGCGACGGGTGCTGTCTGAGCAGCAAGACCTGACGCCGCTTGCGAAACGCCTGCTGCCGCCTCTGCGACCGCTGACGCCGCTTTAGATACCACTGGGGCCGCAGCGCTCGCCGCTTGCGCGGCACCCTGCGAGACCGCGCCCGACGCCTGCGAGGCGCCTTGCTGAATAGCAGTCGCTGCCTGCGAAGCTCCTTGTTGAACCGCGGACGCCGCACGATCCACAACCGACGCACCCTGTGCGGCGGCTGACGAAGCGCTCTGTTGTCCGGCAGGCGCAGCGGGTGTCACCGTTGATGGTCCCGAAGGCGGGATTGAAGGAGCACTTGATGGAGCATTACGAGCGTTCGCAGGTGGTTCAGATGGCGAACCCGGAAGTGGCGCGGGCGCGGTCGCAGTCGCGGCTGTTGTTGCCGGCGCTGGTGTAGCGATCGGGGGCGCTACCGCAGGAGCTGCTTTTGCCGGCGGCTGAACAATGATCACGGTTGGTTTGGTAGCATCAGGCAATGGCGCCTGTGCCAGCAGTATCGGTTCACTCGAGAGTAGCGACGCAGCTGCAATCGACTGCGCCCTTTTAAAAGCGATGGACTCTCTCTCAAATGCACTCAACTTGTCGGAATAGACATCCACCTCAGCGTCAGACTTCGTATGCTCTGCTATTGCAGTCAGCGGATTTGCCGATGTGGATGGCGGCGGTCCGCTAGTAGGTAAGGTAGAATCCTCGCTCGGCTTCGCACAACCAGCGAGCGCAGCGAAAAATACAACCAAAGACATTGAGACGAACTTTCCATAAATCGCATTAGTCACAGCTGACCTCCGAGTTACAACAAACTCGTGCGCACAGCATTGCAAAACCGAGGCATGTGGATGAGCCGGGTCTCAGATAAAATGAAACTGATAGCGGCAAAATCAGATGTGTCAATTCCGGAGCAGCGCTGTCGCGTGCGGGGCTTTAACGAGCGCTTCTAAAACTGGCTTCGTAGGAAATATACTCGATAGAATCGTCGCGCAGATGAGATATCAGCAGTGTCTGCGTGCCTGACTCATCATTGCCAGTTACGGACTCGGCATAAAAGTCCGGATACCCGTCGCGATTCGCATCTCCGATCGGATGAAAGTTATTGTTGAATGATCCAACCATCACCCAATTTCCGCGTCCCACATCAATAGATACGTTTGATTGAACATTATCCGGTCGAAAGGCGTCAGTGCCGAGCACTGGTGCTTCGAATCGGTAACGGATGCGCTGGTTTCGCAAAGTTATTTCGCAGACTTCATCCTCTGTTACCCCAGAGAATCGAACCATGCACGGTGGGTTTTCAAAGACTTCGAAGTTTCCCACTCGAAGATCCGAAACTCCTCGTACAATTGGAAAACCCGTGTTTGACGCTGTTACGATTTCACGACCGTCGAGCCGTCTCGCTTCGATGACGGGCCTCGCGCCAGATTTTCCCCTGAATAGCTCGACAGGAACTATCTGTGATTTAGCGATGTCGACCGCAACCCAACCACCACCTCGAATTTCGACAGCTCCGCGACCGCGCAACTGACTAACGAACATCGGATTCGGAAGCAGCTGAGAAGTTTTATTCCACTTATTAGGCGAAAGACTGATCTTGTAGTCTTCCTCTTTTTGATCCAGAGAAAGCTCAGGAACGCCTGACTCGCGATCGCGCACAATACCCACGCCGTCGGTCGCGTCTTCGGACGATGGCAAACGACCAACCGGTCGCGCTTTGTGATTCTGATAACCGCGCAAAGATTCGCTAGAGGGAATTTGTGAGGCCGTAAATTTTGAGTCGGGTGAATCGATTCTTCGGGAATCGGGTTCCGCTTCAGCTTGCACGTGTTCCGCAGCGTTCATCGGTGTGCTCGGTACCAACACTTCCGCAGTTTCCAAAATCTGTCTTGCGAAAAAATCGATCGAAATCCCGCAAGCTGCCAACAAGAACAGCACGGCGATGATGACAGGTCCGACCTGTCTTCTGCGCTTTTTCGGTTTTTGCATGGGACTAAAGTTCAGCACGACCTCTTATCGGCTAGAGTCTGGACGATTGTAGGGGCTCGGACCAAGGTCTAGGTGGCTGGAGCTTCGCGCATCGATTTTGCACAACCGGGCTCACCCAGGGGGCTTCAATGCGACCGACACTGTTTACAGCGAATTTAACTGACCTCACGGCGTTTAATTACTCGATGGCCCCATCTCTATTAACCCCATACCTCCCCGCCGATGTTCAGCTCGATAGCTTCAACGATGAAACTTATCTGTCCGTTATCGCCCTTCGTTTTGGCGATTGCTCGCTCATGGGAACAGTCCCAATGTTTCTGCAGCCGACTTTTCCAATGATCGCCTTTCGAATCTACGTAAAACGCAAGGATAGGGACGGTGTCTGGCGCCGCGGAACCCTGTTTCTAAAAGAAATTGCTCCGCATCCCAGCGTCAAAATGACCGCAAGAATGCTGGGCAAACGGGGCGTGCATCGCGCGCCGGTGACTTCAAATATAACTCAAGGCTCAAGTTATCTTTTTTGGTGGGGACGCATCGCCGACAACAATTGGCTCGAGGCAACCGTTGAAGGTGACGCGTTTGAAACGCGGCCCGAGACGCTGGAAGATTTTATTTTCGAAAAGGAATGGGACTTCGTACCTTTGCGAGGGAAACACACTCTGCAGTACCAAGCAGCGCATCCCAGATGGAAGACTTGGTCCGCAAAAAACTCCGAAGCGCACATAAATTTGCGCGGTGTACTTTCTGACGAGATCGCCAATGCCGTTTCGAAAACTCCCGCCTCGGTCATAATCGCAGAAGGCTCGCGTGTTCGGGTCGGTTTCCCTTCGCTAGCAAGAAGCCAGAGGCGTATTGCCCCGGCGAAGCAGTTGTATCGCCTCAACTAGAATGCGTTCAGCGCGGTCGACGGCATCCAGGTTGCTGTAATTTTGAACGTCCGAAAACACTGAAGGGAAAAATCATGGCTAAAACAAAAGCGGCGAAGAAGCCTGCGAAAAAAACCGAATCTCCTAGGAAGTACTCGTCGATGAAAATGCGAACCGAGATGTCTGTGACAGCGGCCGGCAAAGCTAAGAAAAATAATCGCGAGTCTGAGCGTACGAGCGACGTCATCCAATTAATTTTAAACGACCACAAACCGCTGAAAAAGTTGATCGAGGTCATGAAAGACACGGACAACGATATCACCGAGCGGCGTGCAGCCTTCGAAGAGTTTTGTCCGCTGTTGGTGACACACGCGAAGCCGGAAGAGCAAGTGGTGTATACATACATGAAGGGCGACGAAGAATTAAGAACGGAAGGATTTGAAGGCGATGTTGAGCATGGCCTTGCTGATCAAATGATTGAAGAGGCAAAACGAACAGATGACGAAGACATATGGTCGGCCAAGGTGAAAGTGCTGGCGGAACTTGTCGAGCACCATATTGCAGAAGAGGAATCCGAACTTCTTCCTGACTTTAAAAAACACACCGGAAAAGATGAACGCATTGAAATGGGAGCTGATTTCATGCGCTTGAAGTCAGAACTGCAGGAAGAGGGTTCGGATGATGCCCCCTCCGAGAGAACGATGCGCAAGCATGATCGGCAGCAGCGATTACAATAGGCAATATGATCATCATTCAATTCGCGCTCGCCATCGTTTTCTATTCCGTGGTGATCGCGATTTTTCGCATAGCGGGTAAACTGTTTGCTGGGCAAACTACCACGTTCGATTTGATTGTCTTGATCTCGATTCGGGATGCACATAGCGCACGACCTTACCGACCGTGCGCTCGAAAAAATTTCGATCGAAGAAGCGCACAACTCGAAGAGACCGGACACAGCTCGGCGATTCCGCTCTAGATGAGATTCGACTTAATGTCGACAGTGCCAATGAGCAATCGATGAATGGGACACTTGTTCGCAATTTCAAATAAACGCTTTCTCTTCTCGTCATCCAACTCTCCGGTAAACGAAATCTCGCGACGTATACTTGTCGCTGTGCCGGTCTCTGCGACAATTTCCACTTTCACATCCGTCGAAGACAGCGGCCAACCTTTTCGATTCGCATACATCTGCACTGTAATGACTGTACACGCAGCGAGCGCAGCCTCTAGCAATCGGTGCGGGTCTGGCCCGTCGTCTGTTCCCCCTTGTTCAGGCAAAACACCTGATATGATTTCGAAATTTCCCGCGCGTACCGCCGCTCCTAAATTCCCACGCCGACTTCCAGTGACCACAAATCCCCTTTAAGCTAGATCAAACAGCATAATCTCGCTGCTCGCATCGGTGCAAATTACGATTTCGTTTTCATTTTCAAACGCGACTGCGTCTCCTGTCTCGAAGCTTTGATTCTGAATCGCAATCTTGCCTCGGATAACTTGAATCCAAACGCCACGATCCTGTCGAACCTTGAACGTAACCAGTTCAGTCGGTTTTAGCCTCGCAAGAAAGAGATCCGCATCCTGTTTTATACCGATGGAGCCATCACGTGCATCGCCCGAAATTACAAGTACGAGCTTTCCCTTATTCAATTCGTCGTCAAACGACTTCTGGCCATAACCGGCAGGTCCACCGGTCTTATTTGGCATGATCCAAATTTGAAAAAAATGAGTTTCGGTATCAGGCTCGTTATTTATTTCGGAGTGCGTGACGCCGGACCCGGCGCTCATGCGCTGCACTTCGCCTGGACTTATAATAGCCTTGGTTCCCATCGAGTCGCTGTGTTGAAGCGATCCTTTTATAACGTACGAAATAATCTCCATGTCCCTATGCGGATGAGCCCCGAATCCGGTTCCGCCATCAATTCGATCCTCGTTAATTACGCGAAGCGATCGAAAACCCATGTGCTTCGGATCACGATAGTCGGCAAACGAAAAAGTGTGGCGGCTTTTGAGCCAACCGTGATTTGCAGAACCGCGTTCAGTAGACTTCCTTATTTGAAGCATGAATCCTCCAGTTATAAACGTAGCAAGCGCGCGACCAATTGATTAGCCCTGGTAAATCAAAAAGATTTTCTAGTCTGCTGTACAATCGATATCAGCCCAAGTAATATCGATGACCTGTTTCGAACTTGCGTCGACTCGAAATGCGTCCGCTGTCGACAAAACGTCAGCTCCAATCTTGAATTCAACCCCGGTGCAAAACAAGACGTGTACTCCGCGATCGAGCTCAATTCGGTTTTGACTGATCACGCGCATCTCGGCTTTGACTTCATTTGCGTTAAAGATAACCCCAAGATCTTTGACGACTCCGTTCGGAATGCATTCAACCGGTGCGGAACCGCTGATTCTCCAAGTGAAATCGCCAGACTCAAGCGACGACAGCGCTGGGAATATCGCAACATCGGTCGTCGTTCCTCGACCGTTCTTCCAGAGCATAGTTTTCATTTCGGACCGTTTGATCAATGCCACTAGAAAAAGTATTGAAGCTGCATTTCGGGATGCAGCGCCGTTTCGTAAGGATAAAAATATAATTGCCCGTCATCCGGTGATCGACGAAGTCGGCTATCAATGCGTCCGGGGCGCAGGCCTTTATCTTCTCGAAGCTCGCGCCACTGAATGGAGTAACTGAAACCGGCTTGAATAAGCCAAGCACCTTCGATGTATGCGAGTGATGTTCCGAGATGAATATAAGGATATAGGTAGTTAACGCCGACAGTGCCGAATTCGAATCCAAGACTGAAGGGAGTATCCTTGATCGCGAGCCTCGTCAGCGTCGTGATGTCGAGCTGGCCACGGATCGAATCAATGCCTGCGTCCATTCGAATCGAATAGGGCCGATCATCATTCCAATAGTAGCTCGTGCGAATACTCAAAAAAGTTTCCAGTTCCGAATTCCACCGCTGGCTCCCCAACAATTGCAACGAGCCACTCTTCCAATAATAAGGTGGATCCCCGATGAATGCATTACGTAAGCTTTCGAAGTAAGATGCGAAAATTCCGAAGCGCATCGAACCTTCTGTCGAGTGCGCCCATTTTAAATGAAGATTGGTCGTGTTGTAGTTCACCCATACCCACGGGCTTGTCGCAATAAATACTGAATCCGAGATCGCGTAGGCCAGCGCATAGTTGCCGACGGTCCACTGCCCCGCCGGCATCGTATTTGTTGTTGGCGTTAAAATGTGTCCAATATCTATTGCCGCCGGCGACCGCACGGTTGGAACGATGAAGAGGAGAAACAAAAGTATATTCGTTATTGCCCGCAAAGTCAGAAATCCGATCGCTAATGGAATGATCGTATTCCAAGAAATGCTTGTCGAAAAGAACTACGACACGTTAAATCTGACGCAGTGAAAAAAACGATTCGAATTCGTCCTGCAGAAGAATCTGATATCGACACCATCTTGCATTTCATTCGAGAACTCGCCATTTACGAGAAGCTTGAACATGAAGTGGTGGCAGACGCGCGATTGCTGCGGAAATATCTATTCGGGAAAAAGCCAGCGGCTGAAGTCATTTTTCTTCTGGAAAACGATGTGAAAGCCGGCTTCGCTCTTTATTTCACCAGCTATTCGACGTTTTTAGGACGGCCGGGAATCTACCTCGAAGATCTCTTTGTATTGCCCAAGTTTCGTGGTCAAGGTTACGGCAAGGGGTTGCTGGCTTGGCTCGCGACTGAAGTGGTGAAGCGTGATTTCGGTCGCCTCGAGTGGTCGGTGCTGAACTGGAATACGCCAGCTGTTGAACTCTATAAATCTTTGGGATCAGCACCCATGGACGGTTGGACCGTGCATCGTTTGACGGGACAGAGCCTGCAAGACCTTGCGAAATTAAAAATGTTTTAGTCAAAAGAAAAGCCGACCAAACTGGTCGGCTTCTGAACGCTAGCACAGCGTTACGAAAATGCTCAGAATGGTTTTTTAGAATCCTGGCGAGAATCTCGACGAGATGAACCCTCGCGGCTCATATCTTCCGTACCCGTCTCTCTTTTGTCTTGTCCAATCTCCTCGTTGCGAGATGTAGGAGACTTATCAGCTCCCGGGTTCGACGTTTGTTGATTCGAACCGAAGCCACGGTCGGTTCGTTCTGAACCTTGGCGCGATTGATCTTTATCTGGACGGTCTTGTTGATTAGCCATTGATGCGACTCCTCTGTGAGTGTTTTTTTAAAGCGCTAATGCGCAAAGCAACTAGTCGAGGTTGCAAGACCAGTGCAACCGGCTGCAATCAGACGAGCACACGATAAGAGACAGCTGAGATATTTCGGCGCATCCCGTCGTGGCTAAATTCTTTTGTTGAAGAGGATTCTTGCCACCGTCGTTATGTTCAGATCGAAGTGCCGATGACCATACCGTGCATTTTCTTCGGTCAATATTTTGCACATAGTAATTGTGTGTGACCGCTGCGGTCCCTCACGAAACTAAGTGACGAGTTTTCTCTCGTAAGCTTAGAACTCGATTGGACCAAACGATCTCGCAACAAGCTGAACCGGAGGTTCCTTCATGCATCTTCGGTTCAGCTTTCTTTTAAAATT
>JAYSST010000483.1:0-8163 GCA_043720435.1 Bdellovibrionales bacterium | reverse complement strand
GCGCATCGGCTCTCGTGAAGCGTCTCGATCGCATCGCAGTTGTTGGTGTGAACGGAGCAGGCAAATCGACTCTGCTAAAAATTATTACCGGCCAGACTGAAGCGAGCGAAGGCCAGGCGGTTATCGGCGCTTCGATTGACGTCGGTTATTTCAGTCAGAACTCACTCGACATTTTAGATCCGAATTCTACAGTTGTTGAAGAAGTACATTCGCTCATTCCAAATTCAAACCTTGGCTACGTCCGGAGTTTACTAGGAGCTTTCAAGTTTTCTGGCGACGACGTCGAAAAGAAAGTTTCTGTCCTATCCGGTGGAGAAAAATCGCGCGTCGTTCTTGCAACGATTCTGGCGCGACCAGTGAATTTGTTGGTTCTTGACGAGCCAACGAACCACTTGGATATCGCTTCGCGAGAAGTGCTGCTCGATGCCGTTAAGAATTTTCCGGGTACAGTCATGATCGTAAGCCACGATCGGCACTTCCTAAAAGCCATCACCACTCGTGTTTTCGAGGTCGACAAAAATGAATTGCATGTCGTCGACGGCGACTGGGATTACTACTTAGAAAAACGCGGCCACGCCCGAGGGTTGTAAAGGTCAGGGGACTGTGAAACTTGTTTTGCGCAAGCTGACGTTGGCGGATGAGGCGGCCTTTCTTGAGGGTGTTAAGCTCTGGGATGGTCACCCGCGGGACTGGTATACGTTCGACTGGAAACCCGGCGGATCCTATATGGAGATGCTTGAAAAGCTCGAGCGAGATTCTGCCGGGATTGGACTTCAGCCGCACCATGTTCCGTCGACAATGCTTTATGCGTTTGTAGGTGACGTTATCGTCGGCAGATTGCACGTTCGCCACCATTTGAATGAAGGGTTGACCCGGCGGGGTGGGAACATCGGCTACGCCGTAGCGCCGGCCTTTCGTGGGCAGCGATTTGCGACCGAGATAATGAGGCACGGTTTAGAATTCTGTCGCTCACTTCGTATCGATAAAATATTAGTCACCTGCGCAGATTCAAATATTCCATCGTGGAAGATCATTGAGAATTTCGGAGGCGTTCTTGAAAATAAAATCTTTGATGAAGCAGATCAAGAGACAGTCCGCCGCTATTGGATAGAACTCTAGTGGCTGTAGCGATAGATTCGCCAGTTGCGAATTATCGCTCGCAGGTTAGGGACTTTTCTTCGGAGCAGGCGCTACGGGCTTCATAAAAGTAGTGGCTCCACCGGGGCGAACCTGAGTACGAGTTTGACCGACGAGCGCCTCGATCTCCATCTGCGTACAACGTCGTGCGCTCGCGTTTCGAAGTGCTCCATAAAGAAATCCCTCGAATGCAGTAGGATTGCTGACCGTGCACGCAGCCGTGACACCGAGCGTGCGATCGACAACCGCCCAGGGGACTTGTATTGGCCGACCGGCGAGAACACGTCGGCTTTCGGTCGAAATATCGAGTTCAAAGCCTTGAACCGTCGCGCCCCGAAGCGGGAGGAATAAATTAAATTTTTTCGCATTCACAGTTTTGACAGCAATTGAGTTTTGCGGAATTTTGCAGCCAAAATAGAGACCTTTTACGGCGATGCCAACAATAGTGTCGCCGAATTTCGCGCCACGTAGTGCGGGAGCGAGTCGCGTGACTACGAGTGACTCTGTGATCTCGTCTTTGTATGCGTATCCTGCTTGAATTGCAGGATCAAAACACGCGGCGCTACCTACAGCGGCAAATCTGAAGGCGAAAATAAAAATCGCGAACCGACTTAACATGCTTACAGCGTCCCGCTCTTCACCGAATCGCGCAACAAATTCCTAAAAAGACGAGTTTTCTCCTCGTAAAAACTCGATCTCTTCTCGAGTCGAGGTGCGTCCCAAAACCGCGTTTCGGTGCGGATATCGTCCGAAACGCTGAATGATCGATTGATGAAGCAGTTCGAATCTCAAATTCTTTTCGAGTCCCGGTTGCTGGAAAAGCACGAGTGCTTCGTTGTGAGCTTCGGCGGACTCGCTATGCATGTAGGGCATATAAATGAAGGCTCGGTGTGAAATCTCGAGTTTTCGATCAAGTCCCAGGCGCACCATCTCTTGAGCAAGGGCCAGTGCAAGTGCGTCTTGCGCGAACGCTTCTGGCAGGTCGCGATAAATGTTTCTTGAAAATTGATCGAGCACAATAATTTCAGCTAAACGTCCCTGCGGCGACCTTCTCCAGTCGTGCAGCTCGCCTTCGGCCGCAAGCTGAAGAACCGGAAGAAAACGTCGACGAATCTCGGCGTCGATTCGGATATCTTTGGCGAACTGGTCTTTCGGCGACAATTCTTGAAACCAGAAATCGAGCACTTCTTTCGAATTCACATTCACACCTGTGCAGCGGCGGTTTCAATGAGGGCTGGAATTGTCTTTCGCGCCTCATTCAGTTTTCCGCGAGGTACATAAAGTTCAAACATTCCCTGCGGCTCCAAGACCGCGTCGGCAACTCCCATCGGTAGGGTGGCTTGAAAGACGACTTGGCAGTCGAGTCCGATGTCGCGGATCGCCTTTGTGAGACTTTCCATATAAATGTTCGAGTAACCACGATGAGTCGAAAAGCGTTCGTAAAGTTCGTGCGTCTCGAGAAGTGTCTCGCGAATGTCCATCGGAAGATTTTGTAATGCCACCTCAGAGGCCTCGAGATCTGCAGCGGTGCCTTTCATCGCACCATCCGCCTGTTGGTGAATCCGCTGTTTTGCGCGACGACGTTTCAGATAGATCAACACGATGGCTACCGGAGTAAATAAAGATAGGCCTGCGACGACGATGATAAAAAATGTTTCTCCGAATTCGGCACTCATATCAGTTTGCTCCAAGACTCTGGTTTGAACCCCACAGCGCCGCTTTTCTCTGTCAACAGGAATGGACGCTTAACGAGTTTACCATTTTTAGACAAGAGCTTCAACGCTTCCGTTTCTGTCATGCCACTCTTAAGCTCGTCCGGGGCTTGCTCGACAATCGGCATCATGAAACTCCTAACGGGGCATGAAGAGTGCGACTTTGTTCTTTTCATCGAGATTAAAATCTTCGACGACACCAATCGTCTTTCCCGCGTCGTCGACGAAGTTCATATCGAGACGAAACTGCGGAATTTTCGCACCTGGCTGCGACGAATCGTCGACAAAGATCTTAGTCAAAAAGCCCACAATAATTCCGCTGATTTGTTTTTCTGAAATTTTAACTGGACTGTCGCTTGTACCAGAGACGAGATGAATTTTAGTTATTTTACCTTTGATCATAAACGGAAATCGTCCCGCCCGTTCATAGCCGGTCTCTTTCAACATTTTGTTCATCAAAGGACCTAGATTCGAAGGCGTTCGTGCCTCACCAGCGAGCTGTGCTTCGTGCCAGTTGTTGACGGTTGCATACGTAAGCACTGCCGCGCGTGTTTTGAACGACGTATCTATTTTGAGTGTCGGCTTCTCGGATTCTCCTGCAGATGCTTTTTTCTCATAGCGTGTAGTGTAGATTCGCCCATTCAAAACGGTAATGGTATCGTTTGAACCCTCGGCCTTGCCGATCGCATACAGTGCTTTGCGTGGTAGTTCAAAAAGTGGTCGCGGTTCGTTCAGCGTCTTCACATCGACACGTGCGTGCGCTGTTGCCGCGGCTGACAAAAAAAGAAAAACCGCAAAGACATGCATCATGTTTGCGAGCTTTCGTCGTTCGGATCGGCTTTGTGCTGGGAATGCTTTCGGTTTTGGTTCTCTAAGAATTCTTTTAGAAAACTAACGGCCACGGCTTCAAGTAGGGGGCGCAATTCACCTTTAAATGTCTCGCCGGCGGGTGGCGGCGCAACGACTGCGAGTGCTTTTGCTTCCCGACCTGCCAGCCAACCGCAGAAGATCGCAATCGCGCTTAAAATTAAAAGTACGAGCGACGAGGTCATCAGACCAGAAAAGCCAACGGTATGCGTGCGGTCAATCTGAAGACCGATGTCGATAACAGCGATGAGCACCGCAGAAAAAACAAAGGCGGCTGCGACAGCGAAAAACACACCGGCAATAGCCATTCGTCGCCCGGTCTCGGCCGCACGCATGCCGGCTTCTTTCAAGTTTTGCGTTTGCAGCCGAGTTTGGTGATCGAAAAATGCTTGGGCCAAAAGTATAAGTGGACTCACTTGCGACCTCCACGTGTCGAACCGATGAGATACCCAATTACAGCAGCGCCAAGCACTGAAGCCCACGGATTATCTTTAATAAACACCGTGGCCTCAGCGGCCAGCTTTTTTCCAACTTCTGTCGCCTGAGCCTTCGGGTCATTCCCGAGGAAATCTTCGACAGCGATTTTCGCTTGCGAAAAACCTTCTTTCGTCTTCGAGACGCCGTCACTGAAAGAATGTGGATCAGAAGCCGGTTTCGAAGTTGGATTAGAACTGGGATTAGATTTTTCTTTCGTCATAGTCATATGATGTTCTTGCAGAATTTCCCTGCCAAAGCTTGTGTTTTTCCCTTAATCTTGGCGTCAAGTGGATAAGCGAAAGTTAGTCGATCAAATCGTGGTGCTTCTTGAAAAGGACCTTGCTGCACTGCGAGCTGCAGCGCTCGAGACCTATGCAGCTGCAACGGGCGACGAGAGCAAGCCAGAAAACAAGTACGATACTCGTGCCCTCGAGGCTTCTTACCTCGCCGGTGCCCAAGCGAAACGCGTTTTGGACGTTGAGGCTTCGCTTAAAATCTACAAATTCCTCGAAATTAGACAGTTTACTTCGGCAAGTCGCATCGAATCGACGGCGATTGTCGAACTCGACCTGGATGGTAAACAACTTCGAGTTTTTATTGTTCCAGCGCGCGGAAGTCTGTCGCTGACGTTTGATGGCGTTCAGATTCAGGTGATTACTCCGCAGAGTCCGCTGGGCGAAGCCTTGCTTGGCACGAAGGTTGGCGACATTGCCAAAGTCGACAAGGGTTCGCGGCAGATCGAGTACGAAGTCGTCTCGATTAGCTGATCGAAAAGTTACAGGTATTGCTTGCTCAATCGTTTCGCGATTCGACCGGCCGATTTCTTCAAGTATCGTTTTAAACGTGGGTTGTCGGATCTCGAGTTAAGCCAGCCCAGCATCGTAATTGATCGCGCCGCCAACATGTGGTCGATCATCGATTCGTCTTCGCTAGTCCACAGTGCATGTTCGGAATAACCCTTCACTAGCGCCGCCCGCAACTTTGGCAGCTCGTTCTTTCGTTTTCGTCCTAAAATACCGTTCGCCGATTGAAGTGGAATAACGAGGTCGTAAACATAAAACCCAAAACCAGAATCGTCGAAGTCGATTGCGGCGATGCATCCCTTGCTTAGCAAGAGATTGCTGAAATGAAGATCAGCGTGAATCATGCCTAGTTTCTTCGGATTTCTTTTTTCATAGCGCAGAAGCTTCGAGTGGACGGCAGCGCGAGCGCGCAGAATAGTTTTTTGATTCGCAGCTGAAACGCCTACAAGTTTATCGATCGGGCCAAACTTGGGATTCCGTCCCACCAGGCCTTCTGTCGTCCAGTACCGACGATGTTCCGCGATGCCTCTCGGAACCGACTTTTGAAGCCGTGCAAGCAGAACACCCACGTCGTACATGTGTTTCTCGTTCAATGACTTTTCGATGAACGAACCATCCAACCACTCAAAAACGCAGCAGCGTCGTCCGTTTGGAATTCCCTCGGTTTCGACGACGAGGCTGAGCCGGCCACGCTTCGTGTTCACCGGCTTCGGAACAGAAAAACCTTTTGAAGACAAATGTCGCAACCATCGTAGTTCAGCATCGACGGCTTTGTCCGTGTGATATCCACCGCGCAACACACGCAATAGGTAGCGGCGACCGTTCGTCGCGTGCACGCAGAACGTTGCGTTTTCGCCGTGGTTGATGAAATCCATTTTTCGAACTTTGATCCGATAGGATCGAATAGCTTCGCGTGCGAGGATGCGTAGGCGCCGCACTTGCGACAGATAAGAACACTGCTGAAATGGGGTTTTCACGCACGCCTCATCGCTATAAAAATCTTGGAAGACTTGCCCCGGTATTCTACCAACCTCGCGCGCAGAAATGGCGGAAGACATTCTTCGCTTACAACCCTGAAACCGATTTGAGCGTAAAAATCAACAAGGTGCGAGTAGGGAAGGCAATAGACCTCTTTAATTTTGTTTTCATCGACGTACTGACCGAACTCAGAGAGCAAAACCGATCCAACTCGGCGGCGTCGAATCGTTTCGTCAATCATCATTGTTCTTAGCATCGCCGTTTTTTCTTCGATGCAAAAACGGACAGAACCGACAATCTGCCCGTCGCAGAAGGCCGCGAAAAATAAATCGGTTTCTCGAACGACGGCGTTTCCGCTGCCGTTCTTCTCTAAAAACGGTTCGATCAGCACTTTCGCTTCAGGGCCCGTAAGTTTTTTTACCGTGGTCGTGGACACGACTTCTGTCATAGCCACAACTTGATTTTCGGGCCGAACTTTTGCAAGCCGCATCTGTAAGTTAAATTGCCATGCATCAAAACGAAGTCAACGCGAGTAGGGGACACCGAGGTGAAACACATACAATCAATTTTCCTGCTTCTGCTGGTTTTCTCGAGTTCCCTGGGGTCTCGCGCCCTAGCAATAACTGATCAAGTCGTATTGAGTGGTCTCGATCGCCCATGGGCGGTCGTAGCGAGTCCCGACGGCAACCTGTGGATCTCTGAAAAGACGGGCGCAATAAAGGTTTATAGCCCGAAATTTGTTCTTCAAGTGACGCTCAAAGGATTTCCAGATCTCAGTGTCATGGGCGAGGGCGGAGTGTTGGACATCGCGTTCCATCCGCGATTCGCCCAAAATGGCTGGGTTTATGTTGCGTATTCGGTCGCAGATCCGACGGGTTATCACACCCGCATCAACCGATTCAAGTTTGCGGCGGGTCAGTTGCAAGATCATAAAAACATTTTTGACGGCCCAAGTAGTAACGCTGGGACTCACTTCGGTTGCAGGCTTGTTTTCGATTCCATTGGATTTTTATACGCCTCGTTCGGCGAGCGCCGCGAAATGTATCTCGCACAAGATTTGAGTCTCTCGCATGGGAAAATTGTACGGCTCAACGACGACGGCTCGCTTCCACGCGATAATCCATTCGGCGCGGCAAATCCCATCTTCACTTTAGGCCATCGTAATCCCCAGGGTCTTGCCATTCACCCAGTGAGCCAGACGATGTACAATTCTGAGCATGGTCCGACCGTGTACGACGCACCGGCTGGTGGCGATGAGATCAACGAGATTATTCGCGGCGGAAATTACGGTTGGCCGAAGTACCATCATCAACTGACTGAACCTGGATTCGAAGCGCCACTCCTCGAGTACACTCCGGCGGTTGCTCCGTCGGGAATCGCGTTTTATACGGGCGGTAAAATCTCCGCGTGGAAAAACGATCTTTTCATCGCCTGCTTACGTGGCCAACAATTGCTGCGTGTGCGCATCACTGCCAACGGACGCGTCGTCGAGCAGCAAAAGTTGCTCACCGGAAAATATGGGCGGCTTCGCGATGTCGAAACATCGCCCGACGGAACCTTGCTCGTTATCAGCGAGGCCGGAAAACTCATACAGCTCAAATAGTTGAAAAAACCATCGATAAGTATGCGAATCCTTGATATTGAACGGGCATGCGTCGAAGGGAACTGATACGGCTCGTTGCGGGTTTCAAAAGATTTCGCCTCAAATATTTTGACGGTGAGAATTCGGTTTATCGGAAGCTTTCCGAAAGCGGTCAAACACCGAAGACGCTCGTCATTGGATGCAGCGACTCGCGCGTCGATCCAGCAATTCTCTCTTCAGCATCTCCTGGCGAGCTGTTCGTTGTGCGCAACGTGGCCAACCTTGTCCCACCTTTTGAAGCTGACAACGACGGCTTTCACGGTGTGAGTTCGGCGATTGAATTTGCCGTCGTGAATTTGAAAGTCGAAAACATTGTTATCCTAGGGCATCAGCAGTGCGGAGGCATCCGTGCCCTGATGACGGGCGTAACAAACCCAAGCCCGAGTTTCATCGCTCGATGGGTGAGCATCGCGGACGATGCCAAGCAAATTGTTCTGAAGAACTTCCCTGGAGCCGATACCGCCACTCTCTGTGGACAGTGTGAACTCGAATCGATCCGCGTCTCGATTCGAAACCTGCGCACGTTTCCGTTCATTCAAGAAGCCAT
>JAYSST010000482.1:0-3177 GCA_043720435.1 Bdellovibrionales bacterium | reverse complement strand
GGCAAAATTGCAGCCGACACCAGCATAAAGCAGGTATTTAAACGTCCCATCGAATTTTCTCCCCCTCGTGATACAAAACGATTGCGGTAATTGATTCCATTTCGGAACCCTTAAACGCAAGGCGACGGGGGTTTTAATTCGAATTGAGCATTAAATAGGGGGCTTTTTTTGAAGCCCTTTCAGAGGCTTGCAAAAAGTAATATAGATGTGTCGCTAACCGTCGCGGCCTTCGGCTCGCTTTCCGCTCCGGTCGCGACCGGGGGTGCGGAAAGATCTTTTTAGTCAGTTAATTGTAATGGATCGCACGTTATTCGCTTCGACGAACCGTGCGATCTCTTTCACGAGAATATCTGAAGATACTGCCAGACAACCTTGTGTCCAATCGACGATGACGTTTAAGAAACCTGCGCAACGGAAGTTTCGTGACGGTCCGTGAATTCCGATATCATTGCCAGTATATCCTTGGCGACCTTGTTCTGGGGTCGGGTAACCGATGGGAATAAAAACCTTAAATTTATTCGATGAGACGGGTCGACTGATCGGATATTTACCCAGTGGAGTTTTTTTATCTCCTTCGATGCGTTTGCCAGTGCCTTCTCGTCCCATAGAGAAATCGTAATCGCCGACCGTTACTCCATCTTTGCACAAGTAGAGCGTCGCAGTTCCGCTATCCGCTAGAATCGTACTACCTTTCTCATCTTGGCAGCGATCGACCTCAGGCAATCTTTTTAGAAAGCGAAGTTTTTGGGGCGGCTTATAAAATTCGCAAGCGTCATCCTTCGCTGGTGCGGCCGCAACAGACGGGCCGTACGCCGCTTTTTCAAAAGCAGAACGCACCTTCTGTAGCTGCGCAGGAGTTGCCCCCTCAACTTGAATGAGCCGTGGATCGGCGTCAGCCAAGCCGGCAAATAAAAACAGAGATGCAACAAGACCTGTCACGAGCACATTGAGCTTCGAGAGCCTTTTTTTAATTCCATTCATCATCGCAGAAGACTCACAAACGGGACCAGGGATTACAAGCTCACGCGCTTCGTATGAAAAAAACGGATCAGACCCGCGAAAAGAATACGGTCTTCTTACCGGTCAATTTCAAATTCGACGCGTCGATTCGCTTGGCGACCCTGGTAGTTCGCGTTGCTTTCGATGGGTCTTGATTCACCGAAACCGACCGCTAGAACTTTGCCTGAGGTTTGACCGAATTTTTCGATGAGACGACGACGAATGGCGTTTGCTCGCCGAAGAGAAAGGGATTCGTTATAACTATCGGGACCGACGCTGTCGGTGTGACCTTCGATTTTCAATTTTTTAAATCCGCTTGAAAGCGAGTCAGCAAGTTCTTGCAAGACTTCGTCATAATTTCCGGTCATGCGGTCTGAATCGAAGTCGAACAATATACTTTGCGTTCGAAACCGTTCTTGCACCGAGCTCTTGTCACCCGTGGCGACGACTTCGAGATATCTTGTTTCGTTTGGTTTTTCAGGATTTCGGGAAGGTTGTTTGTCTGAAAATAGCGGACCAAACGCATAGTTGAGTCCGGCGTACATTCGCCAGTCGGGGCTTGCGACACCTTGGATAATTTCGGTACCGCCCCCTGCATGGAGCGCAAGGTTGGTTGTCATGTCGTATTTCACACCGAGTAGCCACTCGAATGACGACAGACTTCGGTCGCCAAAACTGTTCGTTTTTTCTGCAGGCAGTGCGCCGAAGATTTCAGTAATCAGTTTCGAGCTGTACTCGGGAAAATGATAACTCGCGGCGACCGATGCGATAAACTGATTTCCCAAGGGATCTGCAATCGAGCCGACGATTTTGGTTCCTTTCGATCGCATTCGATACCCGAGGTTTCCGCCGAGGGCGAATCGGCTGACCGTTGTATCGTAAGCTAATTCGAAATTCATCGTTGGTCCCGAGTTCGCTCCCGCATAGGGATTGTTCGCGATCATGTTGAAGTTCGTTGAGACAATCGCAGCGAGACCGCCGTCAGCGTCGCCGGTAAAGCGGTACTTGGTGTTGAGTCGAACTTCGGTCATCCCGGTTGATGCGAATTCACCGCGTGCGCCTGATCCGTCATCGACATTTTGCCTGAGGACTTGCGGCAGGCTAAAGCCGACATCCCAATTTTTTGTAAGACCCATGCCTGCGTTGAAGTCGAACGATGTCAGACTATCGGCGAAGGTCAGGCGACTGCCGCCGGTTTGGTCAAAGTACGGCAGCGAGTTGACGGCGTGGTTTAAAAACAACCCGACGTTGATGATTCCGGGTTTTAAAGTCTCAGAAGATTGAACGGTGACGAAATCGAGGCCGTTGCTCGTCGGATTGAAGTTCTGAGCGTCAGCACCCACAACATTGGCTTCAGCGTTAGCAATTAGGAACAGAAAAATTCCCTGCAACACGATGCGGAATAGGTATTTCATCATCAGTAAATCAGAGCATGATGATTACGGTTAATGCAAACTTTTGAAACAACGCTATTTAAAACCGAAGTATAAAACCAAGGATCAAAAATGAACACGTTCCGATCAAAAGCACTGAAAGCATCGATGTCGGCAGTTACCGCAGTCTTGTTAAGCCTCCTTTCGGTCTCGGCTCAAGCGGCAGCTGAGGGTGAACAGGCATTATGGGTTGGCGGCGCTGCTGGCGTTATTGTTCCAACGAAAAGTTCGACCACTGCACGAACCGCATTCGGCGTCACTGCTGGAGCTAAGATCGGTACCGAGATGGGTCTCGGCGCTTATTATTTCACTTCGCCAAAAGACGAAGGCGGCACCGTCGGAAAGTTCGATCTTAACTTCTACGGAGTGGAAGGCACTTATCATTTCGAAGGTGAGGCAAAGGGCGCCTATTTCGGAGTTCGCTTAGGTATCACGAAGATTGACCTCGGAACTGGCGCGGCGCTCGTATCCGTATCGCCGTTTCACGTCGGAGCCGTCGGTGGTTACAATCACTTCATCACCGATAACTTCTCGCTCGGGGGCGATGTATCAGCTTATTCAGTTTCTAAGGGTGATGCGACGGTGAGTGGCGTAACTGTTTCTGTTGAGAGCTTCTCGGCACTCAGCTTCTTAGCGACACTCAAACTCTGGTTATGATTTGAAGCCGCCTCCATCGGGCGGTTGCCAAAAACTAGTGCTGTGTAGATTCCAGTAATCACCGTAAGTAGCGTGAAGCTGGGCAGAA
>JAYSST010000481.1:0-1308 GCA_043720435.1 Bdellovibrionales bacterium | reverse complement strand
GATGCTTCGCGTACAGGGACGAGAACAAAAGGCGACTGCCCTTGCGCGACGGACTGTCATTCGTGCGTTTGATTTCTTCCAAAACGACTTCGCGCTCGGCGTCGATTTCTTTCGCATCAAAAATCGGCGAGCCCATCATTTCGCTAACTACATCGAGCGCGGTATCAGCAAATTCGCGTGAGATATTCACGTAGAAAACCGTTTGATCGAAGCTCGTCCAAGCGTTCAGCTCCCCACCAGAAGCCTCGACCGTTCGCGCGATTTCTCCTACGCCGAAGCTCTTTGTGCCCTTGAAAACGAGATGTTCGATGAAGTGACTGATGCCCTCTTCCTCGTGGCGCTCGTCGGCCGAACCCGTCTTTACCCACATCTGCACCGATACGACCGGTGACTTCATTGATGGAATTAAACGGACATCGAGACCGTTTTTCAGTTTGAACTTAGATTCTGAACTTTCAGACTTGCTAACAGCGCGCTTTTGGGACATTCGGTGGCTCCATGAAACGTTTCGGCCTCTACGTGCACATCCCCTACTGTCTGCAGATTTGCACGTACTGCGATTTCGTAAAATTCGAGAGTCGTGATCTTCCGCCAAACGGTGAGTATGTCTCGCTCCTTCAGCGCGAACTCCGAACTCGGTCGGGCGCCTTTGGAACTCGTGAACTCACTTCGATCTATTTCGGGGGAGGAACTCCGAGCCTCTTTTCTCCAACTGAAATTCTATCTGTCCTGCAGGCTATTGCAACCGAGTCCGAGGGAAGACTTAGCGTTGCTCGAGACGCCGAGATCACACTCGAGATAAATCCGGGCACGATCACCGAGGCGTCATTGGACGAGTTCCTGAAAATCGGCGTGACGCGGTTCTCAGTTGGCGCCCAGACTTTTGACGAGGAACTTCTGAAAGTCACCGGGCGCAAACATTCTGTCCCGGACACGGTCGCAACGCTGAAAATGTTGGCGGCTCGCGGTTTAAATTATTCTTTCGACCTACTCTTTGGTTTGCCGAAGCAGAGGCTTGAAGGTGTCGCGAACGACATCGCGCGTGCACTTGATTTCGAGCCTTCGCATTTGAGTGCCTACAATTTAACGGTTCCCGTAAAACATCCGCTCAACGTCGGCCGAGCCAGCGATGACGAGCAGGCCGAGATGTTCGAGCTGATCGAACGCGATCTCGAAAAAGCAGGCATTTTGCGCTATGAAGTTTCGAATTTTGCAAAACCGGGATTTGAGTCGAAGCACAATCAGCTTTACTGGAGCGACAGCGCATATTGGGGCTTGGGCATTGGTTCACACTCTTACATCCCGCGT
>JAYSST010000480.1:0-1312 GCA_043720435.1 Bdellovibrionales bacterium | reverse complement strand
GCGGGCATCGGAGTGTTGCTCACGCTCATACCAGGCCTGGGCGTGAGTGCCGGCGGTGCAGCTCGATGGGTGAACCTACCTGGTTCGAACGTTTTCGAGCCATCCGAACTTGTCAAAGTTGCGCTTCCGCTTTTTCTTGCGACATTGATTTCGAGACGCGGAGTTTGGATGGTGGGTCTAAAGCCTCTTCCCCGACAGATTTTCATGTTTCTGCTGTTAGCAGCTCCACTCGCGTTACTTCTGAAGCAACCTGACTTTGGAACTTTCGCAATCGCATCGGCGACGATTTTCGCAGTGCTCTTCGTATTTGGTTTGCCGTGGACTTGGATCGTGTCGAGTGCTGCGATTGCAGCTCCTGCTTTTTACGTGTTGATCATGCAGGTACCGTATCGCCGGGCGCGCGTGATGACATTTCTTGATCCGTGGTCTGTCTCGGACAGCAAAGGTTTTCAAGTTATTCAATCGATGCTGAGTCTAAGGACCGGAGGACTTACCGGCACAGGACTTGGCGAAGGCCAGGGTAAATTATTTTTTCTTCCAGAGGCGCACACCGACTTCACGCTTGCAGTACTAGGCGAAGAAATGGGTTTCATTGGAATCGTACTGCTGCTTTCGCTGTATGGCTTTTGCCTTTTGCGAGCTTTTCGATTGGCGTCACATACGGACGATCTATTTCGACGTGCGCTTGCAGCGGGTCTTGCATCCGTGTTTGGACTCTCTGTATTCGTCAATGCGGGCGTTGCGATGGGTCTTCTTCCCACAAAAGGTCTGACGCTTCCGTTTCTCTCATACGGGGGAAGTTCGGCTGTCATGTCAGGTGTCTTGTTCGGTCTGTTGCTTGCGCTTGAGCGGCAAGAGCGATTCGGGTTTGTATCGCGAACCGCAGGTCGCACCGTGCAGCGTGACGGGCGATGAGCCTCATCGTGATTGCTGGCGGTGGGACCGGCGGACATATTTATCCTGGGTTGGCCGTCGCTAAAGTTTTAAAAGATCGTGGACACGAAGTTCACTGGGTCGGTGCCCGCGGTGGACTTGAAGAAAAAATCGTAGCGCGCGAAGGTTTACCACTTCATCTCATTCAAATCGGAAAACTTCACCATACTGTCGGACTGATCACACGACTCAAAACTGTCTTAGGGTTTCCGCTCGCCTTTATTCAAGCATTTCGGATAGCAATGAAGCTGAAACCGGCTGCGGTACTTGGAATCGGCGGTTTTGCATCCGGTCCGATTTTGTTTGTATCTGCGCTGCTTGGTCGACGCACAGTGATTTGGGAACCAAACGCTCAAGCGGGAATGACGAATCGATTGCT
>JAYSST010000479.1:0-3189 GCA_043720435.1 Bdellovibrionales bacterium | reverse complement strand
GAAACGTCTGTTCACTACGTACTTTATGAACGCGGTGAACCCCGATGGATCAACGAAGCGAACGTTTTCCCCAGCAGAGTTGGGTCTATTCTCTCTCTACGCAACTTTGAATCAGAAACTTGATACGTGCCGAATGTCGGCTCAATAATTTCTTAAAAAAATTGATACTTTTTTTCTTGTTGCGGGCGTCGGTTGAGGCTCGCGTGAAGGGCTTTGCCATGTTTTCAACACACAACCCGATCTCGGGTTCACAACAAAGGAGGAGCGCTGGCGCAGGCATCGTGATTTCAATCACGTCGTGTTTTGCGATTGCCCTTCTGGTTGCTGTGTCGTCGACAACCATAGGTAGCCCCATTGATCGCGATGGCGGATTCCGACCGATCGAATTTACGAGTCGGGCACAATGTGCTCTAAACTCGACTTCGCCCGCTCGTTCGATTCTCGTCGTGGGCGATGGACAAGACGCAGGACGACTCGCATACAATTTGCGATCGAAGATGCACGTCGCATTAACCGAGACCGAGGCCCTATCTGCGTACCGAAAAGCCATCGCCTTTACATTCAAGCTCGTGACAGAGAAGCTGATCAGCGGAAATTTACAACTGATCAGCGGTCCTACGGCACCTGCGGATATTCGCGGACTCCTTGATTCGTGTGAAAAGCAAAACGGTTGTCGGCTGCTTGAATCAAAGCTCGAAACGCTATGGAGAAATTCCGCTTCTCTGCGCAGCCCCAAGCCCGCCGCTCGAGTCGGTTGCCACAAAGTAAATCAGTTCAGCGCCTTACAAGGTCATCTCGGGAAAAGCCGTCCGACACAAGCGGATCTCGAAGAGATCGGATCGTTGTTAGCAGCCAAAAACGGCGAAGAGCCTTCGTGTACATCGGACTCAAAGACGACCGATCGACATTTCCTATTACAGATCGACTTACTCGCGATCGATGAAACTTCATTCGAAAAAAGCGGGTTCGACTTTTGGAGATCCGTGAAGACGTATGCGGCGTGGGCATGGCGAAATGCCCCTGAAGTGAAAAAGTCGATGGGCCGCTTTGGCGCGCTATTCCCGAGTCTTGCGCTCGAAGATGAATTGATTTTGGTTCCGAACGGTTGCCGTTCGATGAGCCTGCCGAAATGCGAACTCCAGCGCCTGTCGCTGGATGCACTTCGCGAACTGGCAAAACCCCCAGGCATTTCTAGTGGTTTCGAGCGCAATGTGCCGAATGGACCACAAGACGATCTTATCAAGCGTGGTGCACGATCGGTGAACACTGGATTTCTTGGAACTCAAGGCAGCGAAGCGCAAAGTTGGGTTGGAAATTTCACCACTCGATTTAATGAGGCGAGATGGGCGAGCCGCAACAAACTGCAAGGTGCCCTTCGCCACGCGGGATTCATGGAGAAGCTCAGTTCCGACCTTCTATTAAAAGACATCGAAGCTGAACTCCAAACATTCAACGCTCCTGCGAACTTTCACCTCGCTTCACAAATGGCGGCGGTCTGTCTCGAGGCCAGAGTTTTGCAAGACCCTTCGCTCGCTTTACTTCGGCCTGACTTCGATACCGTACTTGCTTCAGCGAGCGATCTTTTGCCAGAAGTACAGACTGGCCGCCAAAGTTTGCAACGATTTGCTGCCGCTGCGGTCAATCTTGCCCGCAAGCTGCAGCCGGTTTGTGCAAGCCTCGACAAGAGTTTGTTCACGACTCGCAACGCGGCTGGTTTCGGTTGGGGATACCTAGCCGACTGGACGCGCGAACGTCTTGGCCCCATTGCGGGCGAAGAAAAGATTGCGCCGTTTGATGCGGTTACAAAACGTCGCGGTTGGAATAGACCCGATGCCTATCTTACTCTTGGGACCCTCGGACACAATCCGATCGAAATCTGCCGGTCACCGCTCTCGTGTGCTCAACAGACTTTTAAAAGTTACGTAGATCTCTACTATGTCGTCACATGGTCTTCAGCGCTTCAGCGAGCCCGAAAGTTCAAGGACACAAACCTCTTCAACCCCTACGCGGAACTCACTGCGTGCAAATTGTACGACCCATGGTTTGCGACCGACAAGGCAAACGCCGACCTCACTCAGCGACTCGTTTTATCCGCAATTACGGCGCCGCTTCCAGTTCCGGTGTTTTTTGAGAGCACATCGAAACGGCCGAGTGTTATCGCACTTAATTCGTCAGTGACAGCTTCGGCTAGTGGCGGTCGAGAAATTCATTTCAATCCTGAATTCAGCGACGAAACTCGGAAGCAAACATTTTTTGCAGACCTCGGTCCGCTTGTAGGCGCACCCTGCGCAATTCAATACTCGAGCGAAACCGGAACGCCGTTCCAGGTTTACGGAGTTTCAGGCATCACAGTTAACTACTGTCGCGATGACAAACGAAGCGTCTCGGACACGAATTCGGAAGGCGCATCGAAAAGTTCGGTTGCGAAGTATTCGATTTGTGGTGGTTGCACTCTCAATGCTACCGGTATTTTATCAGCCGCTACTTTCGCCGCTCCCCCAGGGCCGTTCCGATTTATCGTCGGTGCCATGCGCGCTTTTAGCCTCTACAGCGATGCCGCCAAAGACGATGTGAATCGGCCGATCACTTTTACCGTTAACCCCGCTTATGTCGCAGACACGTATAATGAAAATGAAAAGAAGATTCCTGCGAATTGCACGGACTCGTTGATCTCGGGGTACCGTTGCCATGCTGACGTGTGCGCGGCACATGCGGCGAACGAATTTGAAAGCCGCTCGGGAATAAGACCACAAACGAGCAGTATTCTGTACGAAGGTGAAGAAGGTGCGTTGAACTCCACCACCGCGGCCCGATCAGGTCTTGTTGGGCTCCGGGTTTCTGAATGCGACTCCGAGATTATCGCCCGCGTTCGATGCGACGTTTCGAAACGTAAATTCGAATTGCTAGGAGAGTTCTCGGCATTTTCTCGCTCATGTCGCGAGATCGTCGAAAAAGCGAACGGGAGAGACAAGTGAAGCACCTAGTTTTCATCACGCTCATTCTGATAAGCTGTATCGCAAATGCGAAACCGCCCGTTCGCAAAGCCCGTGTAACAATTCCTGCATCAAGCATGACCGTGACACAACTGGCGACTGATTCTGACGGTCTCATTCGTATCAGCAATCAAATCCAATGCGACGCGCGCGAACCGAGATTTTGCATGCAGATATGCAATTCGATTGCGTGCAA
>JAYSST010000478.1:0-3189 GCA_043720435.1 Bdellovibrionales bacterium | reverse complement strand
TCGCAAAGCGATGGATGAAGAGGGGAGCAAACGTTTAATGGCAGCTCGTATTTCTGATATTAGTGCTCCACGCCTCAGGACAAAAGACATCTGCATCAGGTACGCGGATCGCTGTGTTTTGACGGGGGTTTCAATAGATTTTCACCCGGGAAAAGTGACAGCGCTCGTCGGGCCGTCCGGATGCGGAAAAACAAGTTTTTTGCACACACTCAATCGACTGACTGACCTGCTGCCGAACTGCACGGTCGACGGCCAAGTTTTTTTCGATGGTCGTGATGTCCGCGATCGTTCTTTTGATCCACGTATTTTGCGGCGACGGATCGGCATGATCTTTCAAAAACCAAATCCGTTTCCACTCTCTATTCGTCGCAACCTCGAACTTCCGCTTCGCGAACGCGGCATTCGTAATACTTCAGAGATCGATGACCGAATCGAGTCCTGCTTGAAGGACGTCGGACTGTGGCAGGAAGTGAAGGATCGTCTGAAAGCACCCGCCCAGGAAATGTCCGGCGGCCAGCAGCAGCGACTCTGTCTAGCGCGTGCACTTACAATGGAACCAGAAATTCTTCTAATGGACGAACCATGTAGCGCACTTGATCCGATCAGCAGTGGCGTCGTTGAAGACCTCATCACTGATTTACGAGGACGATTGACGATCGCCATTGTGACACACAATTTATTTCAAGCGAAACGCATCGCCGATGATGTCGCGATGTTTTGGATGATCAACGGAGTTGGAAGTTTAATCGAAACGAGCCCTTGTACTCGGTTCTTTTCACAGCCCACGCATCCAACGTCGGCTGCTTACGTTGACGGACTTAAAGGTTAAGAATTTAGAAAATAACGAAGGGGAACGATATGAGCATGAACGTGGACTTGAATGAACAGACGCTACTTTCCGTGCAAGAGTATTACGGCAAAGTCTTGAAATCGAAGGCCGACTTGCAAACAACCGCTTGCTGCACCGCTGAGGCAATGCCAGTTCACTTGCGCCCGCTTGTGCGGGATATTCATCCTGAAGTTCAGGACAAATTTTACGGATGCGGATCGCCGATTCCGATGTCCCTCGAAGGTTTGACGGTGCTTGATCTCGGTTGCGGCTCGGGTCGCGACAGTTACCTGATGTCGAAATTGGTGGGACCAAAGGGCCGTGTCATTGGTGTTGATATGACGGACGAACAGCTTGCGACCGCCCGTAAGCACATTCAGTATCACACGGACAAGTACGGCTACAGCGAACCGAACATCAAATTTGTTCAGGGTTACATCGAGGATCTTAAAAGCTGCGGCATCGAATCAAATAGTGTGGATCTCGTTGTTTCGAACTGCGTGATTAATCTGTCGCCAGATAAATCAAAAGTTTTCAGCGAAATCTTCCGTGTTTTGAAACCAGGTGGCGAACTCTACTTCTCGGACGTCTTTGCCGATCGCCGAATTCCGAAGGACATCGCGACAGACCCCCTAGTGCTAGGCGAGTGCCTGGGTGGTGCCATGTACATTCAAGACTTCCGTCGCATGCTCGCAAAGCTTGGGTGCGAAGATTACCGAGTCTTCTCGGGCTCGAAACTTGATATTTTGAATCCGGCCATCGAACTCAAGACGGGAAAAATTGGATTCCACTCGATGACCGTTCGCGCGTTCAAAGTAAAAGTAGAAGATCGATGTGAAGATTACGGTCAGGTCGCGTATTACCTCGGAACAATTCCCGAGACACCACACAGCTTTGTGCTCGACGACCATCACACGTTCGAAAAAAACCGTCCTTTGCCGATTTGTCAGAACACGGCTGAAATGCTTTCGGGCACTCGCTTCAAAAAGCATTTCCGAATCACTGGCGAAACAACGCAACACTTTGGGATCTTTGACTGCGCGCCAGAATCAGCGGGCATGGGTGAATCTTCAACTCCGGGCGCTTGTTGCTAAAGCCAATTTCTGAATTCTCGGACGGCGGCTAGCATAGGGACAGGCGGCCGCCCGACGAGAATTCGCATTTGATCTGTGCGTGTGAGGGTCGCCGAATAAAATCGCGCGATCAGGCCTGGCGATAAAGTGTAGAATCGTTGAAGCACTCGATAGCGTTCACTCGGAACAGCTGCCAAGAAGAGCATGCGATTCAAGAGATGGAAGTAAGAAAAACTCTTATCGATCTCGCTATTCACTTGCGAAAGTCTCTCTCGAAAATCACCATCTTTTTTTTCGCGAATCTCAATTAACGCCTCAATTTGCCGAAAAACGATTGAAGTGGTGTAGCCTGTCACCGGATGCGCAAGACCTGAAGCTGCACCTATCGCGAGCGCGTTCGGATACTCGCGCCACACATCGTCCATCGGTCGCGTCTCACCAGTACCTCTCGGCGATAAAAACTCGAGCGGAAGTGAACCGGATTCGACTCGTTCAACCGTTTCAACTTCCCAGCCCTGAGTAGCCGCATAGCGAAGAATTTCGGCGCGTGAATTTTCGACGTTGATTTTAGATTCGTTCGAGTAGTAAGTGTCCTCGACAAGCAGTGACGTCTCGGTCCACGGTAACGAATAGAAAAACCTGTAGCCATCCGTCTGCGGAACTGTCGCGTCTTTTAAAACCGGACGCTTCAATCCGTGCGGTTTTTTTAACGTAAGGTCCATTCCGACAAATTTTTGCCAACCAAAGTGGCTGGTCTCTGAGTGAAGCTTGGGCCATCCAGTCGCGACAATAGTTACAACGGCGTCGGAACTTACTGACGCTGCTTCAATGAAGGACGAAGCAAAATCTCGTTCAGTTTTTTCGAAAAAATCGTCCGACCGAATGGCATGGTAGCCCGTGGACAACGTGCGGGTCCAAGCGCCGCCAGCGCTTCGATGATGCGGAAATCGAACGTCATACCCGTCCCACGACTTTGAAATATATGGAGCCAGCCACTTCATCGACGATGGCTTCAAGTCGCTTTCGTGAAAACACCATGTGTGATTTGAAGCGAGCGCTGACTTGGGCCGCACGATCTTTACATCGCAGTCGGGCCATCTAGCTTTCAGCGCGACCAAAGTTAGCCGGCCTGCAAGTCCACCGCCGATAATCTCAATCCGTCTGCCTGGATCAGAATTCTTCACGCACTGCTCTCTTGTGGCTTGCACCATCGGATGACTTGTTCGAATCTCAAAGCCTATTATGCAGGATCTTCAGAGGCATTTCGAAACATTGGAATCGTATCTC
>JAYSST010000477.1:0-8206 GCA_043720435.1 Bdellovibrionales bacterium | reverse complement strand
TTTAGCTACGCTTTGACCGATAAAATTTCGATGGGTTTGGGAGTCGCTTCCGAGCGATCAACACTCGAGCCCGACGGACAAACCGACCGGATCCGATTTTATGCTCCGCAGGCGGCGCAGTACTACTTCGATTTAGTCGTTTTGCTCTGAGTAACTTTGATTTCGATTTTGAACTTTGGGTTTTAAGTAAGAAAGGCCCGACATAATGGCGCAACACAAACGAACCAGTCTCTTTAGTTTCGCGACTTTATTCGCAGCCGCTTTGGCCATGTCGTTTACGGCATGTACCAAGACGAAAGAAACAAAGTCGATGGTCGATCCTGCGGCCTATGTGGCAAAAGTAGATTTCGAGGGAAAAACGTTTTCGCTCGTTCGTGGTGTTGAGGACGCTGACTCGAACAACATCGCTGGCGTTATCCCAGGAATGTCAGACGACTTCGGATTTGTAAAAGTCCGTATTACCGAAACCGAAATCCAATTTATCGAAGTCTTCAATCCGTACAACAAACAGGCGACTCAGTCGGTTCTTGCTTCCTACGCGATCAAAGATCATTTCGATATTCAGCGCGACGTAAACGATTTTCAGGAATCGACTCACAAGATCGTTGAAAAGAAAGAGCGACCGTGGGCTCAACGTCAGTTTATGCGAGTCGACTGGTCGAATCCGAACAACGAGAAGTCGCGACTCTGGCAGTGGAACGAAGGAACAAGCGTTAAGACTGAACTCGAGAATTTGGTTTTGCTATCAGATCCGAAAGTCGAGAACGGTCACATTTCTTGGCTGACTGAATTCAGCATCTCGGGCGGCATTCACTGGTGGGGGACCGAGACGAACTCGCGTGCGGTTGTTCGGACGCATTTGATGCCGGTGAAAGTGAGCGATTTCGTACCGCTGAACCACAGCAATCGAGATTTCGGCCGCTTCGGTTTGTTTCATACGAAGCAGTTGTTTGAAGATCCAGAAAAAGGCCTGACCGATTCAGGCGTCGAGAAAAACACTTTCGCAAACGTGCACAATGTCTGCGAAGCAGGTCGTACGGATACAGCGGGCAAACCGCTTTCTTGCTCGACGAACAAAATTGTATGGCACTTAACGAAGGGTTTCCCCGAGCGCTACCGTGCTTCCGCACGCCAAGCGGTCACCGAGTGGAATGAAACCTTTAAACTTGCGTTAGGCCGGACTGACGACGTTGTGACTCTCGACGAGTCTCTGGACGTCGACATGATCGATCCACGTCGCCATGCGATCGCATTCTACAGCGAGAAATCTCCTGGTGGTTTACTTGGAGTTGCTCAAGAAGTGATTAACCCGCAGACCGGCGAAACAATTGCCAGTCGTGCGACGGTTTACCAGGACGGGATCAACTATACGCTTTCATTGGTCGACGACATCGTGACAATGATCTTGCAGGATGACGAACTTCGAAAAACATTCCTCGCGACGGATTTCGAAACCAAAGAACGCGTTGCCACGCTTCTTGGGGCGAAGAATTTTCTGCTGAGCGGAAATCAAAGGCAGAAGGCTGGAATCAACAGTTCAGCTCGTCGTACTGGCGCCGCGACTAGCTTCGAAGCCCGTCGTACGGTGAAAGACGTCGTTCAAAAAATGCGAGAGCCGATCGGCCGTTCGGTCGCACGCAAAGAAGCGTTGATGAAAAAGGCTCCAGAACTATTTGCGACGACCGAGCAAGCGAAGCTTGGGCGTATCTCGGGTTTTGACGAAGCCTTTGGACTTCTCGGCGCGACAAAGCCCGCCGATTCGCGAATCACTACGACGCTCGACGGACTCGAGCAGTTGCACGATGTTGGTTCGAGCTTACGCGAAGAACGCGCTCGCATGTTGAATCAAGCGGCCACTGGAATGCATGGTGCCGAGCTGGTTGAAGAAGCGACGCTTAGCTATATCAAGAAAGTTCTTGCGGCTCATCCGGATGCGGCTGACTTCAAAGCTCAGGTTGCGAAGATTAAAGCCGACGTTGAAGTGAAGACTTTTTACTCGACGTTGCTTCACGAAATGGGTCACACGTTTGGCCTTCGTCATAACTTCCAGGCTTCGGCGGATGCGAAGCACTATCACCCCGAGTTTCATCGTCTTTCGAAACAAATGGACGCGGAAAAAGAACTGCCTGCAGATCAGAAGACCGTCACGCAAGCGGATCTCGAACCGTACATGTTCTCGTCGATCATGGATTACGCTGCCGATTTCTATTCACACGGTGGGCTTGGTACTTACGACCACGCGGCAATTCGATACGCCTACAATCGTTCGATCGATAAAGAAACGGACGCAGTCACAACGGCGAATTTCCAGTTCTGCACCGATCATCAAGTGAACGAATCGATTCTGTGCCGCCGCTTCGATAAGGGGCGCAACGTTTCGGAAATCACGTTCAATCTGATCGAGACGTACCAGACGAACTACCTCCTGTCGCACAACCGTCGCGACCGCTTTAACTTCGGAAGCCACGCTCGGTCTTTCCCGATGAGAGCATTAGGTCGTTATTTCATTCCGATTCGCCAAGTTATGGACGAAGGATTGTTCGCACTGATCGCCGCGAAAACTGTAGCCGCCGGGGAAAACGAGTGCGATGTCGAGTACTGGAGAAAATCGGTCGACGCAGGTGAAATCGTTAACGTGTGCAACCCTGTGCAGGCCGAGCAGAACGGTGTTGATCCAACGAATCTCGAATCTTTCGAAGCCGGACTCTTCAATCAAAAGGGATTGCGAAAAAATCCGATCGAGTACACTCCGTACGGTTTGGCGGATTTGTTGTTCGCAAACGTTTTGGCGAAACAGTTCTATACTGAAGTTTTAGGGTCTACAGCTCCTGGCACTTACATTGCGGAACCGATTAGCGAAAATGTATTTCATCTTCAGAAACTGCCAGAAGGCAAAAGCGTCGAGGAAGCACTTTCGACATTCGCTTCGGACCGTGGTCTTGATGTAACTCCAGAACTTCTTGCGGGGATGAAGAACCTTGTCGGTGAAGTGAAGCCAGGTCGTTTCGGTAAAAATCTAGAGTCCAAGTGGGACGAGTCGAACTCGCAGCCACGACAGACGACGATCGGTAGTTTCTGGGACAAATACGTTGCGATGCTTTCGCTCGGACTCAAAGACATCGGCGTCGACAAGTACTCGCGACATTCGATGACGGGCAATGCGTATGCGTTTCCTGGTACAAAAGGTTTTGCTCAAAACATCATGAAGGCCATGATCATTCAGAAAGAACGACTTGTGACGATTCCGTTTACGACGCCAGCAGGAGTTATACCGGCGATGGTTGAGCCGGCGTTAAACGTGGACATTCGCGCGATCGCGACGATTACTGCGATGACTGATTTTATTTCTGACATCGATAAAACAATGGTTGCGAAAATGTCGGTTTGTTCGGTTGATGAAAAGGGTTGCCTGGCGCCATTCGCTGGACAAAAAGTTGCCGAGTTTATGACGGCAAGCGGTCAAAATGTTTTCCGTGCGGCGCAGACACAAAACAAAGATTCGATCGTGTTCGACCTTGTCGAAGCTGCGGCAAAAATCGATAAAGATCGTAAAGAGTGGGTCGTGAAGCTCGAGACATCGTCTGATATCGCGGCCGACAACATCATGAAGCTTACAGAGCTTACACCGATGCGCGCGAGTCTTGAAAAGACATTGGCTGCTCTTGATATCAAAGAGATGAACAAGATCTTGCCGACACTTCTGTCTGATGATCCGAAGAAGCCTTCGATGTGGGGAATGTTGAATGTTTTTGCGACTCAGGGAGAGAAAATTCCGGTCTTCATTACGATGAACATGGCGCAACAGGCGAATGGCGTTATCAACGCAGCGGCGACAATCCTTGGAAAAGAGATTCAAGCTTTGGATCCGAAGAAGCAGTGTCCGCCACCAGTCGCGCCGACTATCGAAGAGCCGGGATCGAAACTTCCGGGTGTCGTAGGCCTCGGTGCGGCGATGAGCGGTCGCACAGCGACCTTCGCTTCGCGTTCGCCATTTTGGCAGGCGATCGGCGAAAACCCTGCGCCGCCTGCTAATGAAGCGAAGAAAAATGAGCCAGCCATCGATTGCAATGAGGTTGAGGCGAAACGCGCTGTACTTATGGCAGCAGGTCAAGAGTTCCAGCAATTTGCCACCGGAGTTTCATCGATTCTGAACGGTGGGGTCGAAGCCAAGTTAGCTCCGCTGCGTGTTAAACGGCTGACGGACGAACTTGAGCGGGCAGAGGCAGATGTGACGTTTATTCGGCTGATCGCGAAGGCGACGGGATTGCAATAGCCGCAATAGAGGTTGTGCCCTTCGGTGGGTGGTCAAAACAGATTAGGGGGGAATGAGAATACTCGTTCCTTTGAACGGGAGAATGAAAAGTTCTCCCGTTCTTTTTTGTCGCGTGCTTTGATAATTCAAAATTCGAGGTGCGAAATGAAAGTTGAAGGCGCGAAGGTTCTAGTCACAGGCGGCAATCGGGGGATAGGGCTGGCGATCGCGAAGGCGTTTTCCGCAGCCGGTGCTCATGTCTGGATCGGTGTCAGAGATCCTTCGTCACCCGAAGTGCATGAAGCCCTGCGAGACATCAACGCTTCGTCAGCCGCGGTATCAAGTCAGCTTCCTGTCGGCCGCGTGTTGCAGCTCGACATGTCGGCTCGTTCGACTATTGATCGGGCGTTGCCCGAGATTCTGAAACTTGAAATCGATATTTTGGTCAACAATGCCGGCCAGTTGACGGGCGGGCTTTTAGAAGAGCAACCGTTGGACGAAATTTATCAGATGTTTCAAGTGAATCTCGTCGGGCTCACGCATCTCACACATTCTGTGATGAAAGGAATGATATTGAGAAAGCGCGGGAAGATCGTCAACAACGCGAGTGTTTCGGGAGTCATGAACTTTCCTCTCGCTTCAACCTACTCGGCTGCTAAAACGGGGGTCATTGCACTGACAGCCTGTATCGCCGAAGAACTGCGCGGCACGGGTGTTTCGACTCTGACCCTTGTAACTCCCGGAGTAAAAACACGGATGTTCGACGAGATTAAAGTAAAGTACGGCTCAAAAATGGACCTCGCACTTCTTGAGGGAGCCGTAGCACCCGAAGTGTGGGCTACAGAGGTCATTGATGCCGTGAAAGACGATCGAAAAATGCTTCTGCCGCGCGGTTTTCCTCGAGCAGGTCTGGCTTTTGCCAAGTTTCTGCCGGGAGTTTTTAACTCGTTTGTTTCCACCAAGTTCCGTCGCGCCGGCGTGAACTGACCAATCGGGGGGTCGAGTTTTAGGGACGCTAGACCTCGGTCGCGTGCGCTTTCACTTGTCGTCTTGGGCGCGATAGCGCGAAAATGTTCGTTATGGATTTGAACGCTCTGTTGCGCCTCGTCTTTCTTGAAAAGAATGACATTACTTTTGGCGTGCTCATGGGATTACTGCTCGTTGTAGTGATTTGGCTACTCGTGCGTTCGGTCGTAGCTGAAAAAACAGGTGCTGCTTCGGCTTCAGATGAAAGTGCTATTGATGCCAAGGCGATCAACAGTGTCATCGAAGGGGCACTTAAGAAAGCGCTGGGAGAAAATGGCGCTGGCGCAATCGCGAATGCGTCCGGAGAACTTTCGGTCGACGCCAAAGAACTGAAAAAAACATTGAACGAACGCGAAGCTAAAATTTCTGCGTTGATGAGCGACCTTGAAATGGTCAAAGGTCAAATCGACAAAGTACCGAAGTCGGGCGGTGGAGAAGAAACTGCGTCGCTTCAAACAAAAATCAAAGAACTGTCATCGAAACTCGCTGAATATGAAATTATCGAAGACGACATAGCCGACCTGTCGATTTACAAAGAAGAAAATAAAAAATTGAAAGATGAAGTCGAGAGACTTCGCGCCGCAGTTGAAACGGCGAGAACGCAGGTACAAGCGGCACAGCTGGCGACGGACCCTGCGCCGCTGGTTGACGCAGTTCAAGCAGCACAAGCAGCTGTTTTCAGTGCTGCCAATGCCCCCCCGGTTTCACCGACCAAACCTGCTGCGTCCCGCCGGCCGGCGGTTGACGCGTTCAAACTCGATGTCGACGACGATGTTATGGGCGAGTTTGCCCAAGCTTTGTCGAGCGAAACACCAAAGCCAAAGCTCGAAACCAATTTGGTTTCCGGAGACGGTGCCGAGATTGCTGATCCAAACGCTGCGATGGAAGCACTTTTCAAGGACCCGGCCCCAGCCGCGCCAGAAGAAGAACCTGGCGATTCTTTCGGCGAACTGGATACGGACAAAATGTTAGCCGAAGTCGCTTCGATGAATGAAGCCTCGCCAAGTGCCGATGCGAGTTCGGTGCTCGATGAACAGTTGGATACCGATCGTCTGATGGCGGAAATGGGCATGGGCGACGCGTCGACCGCAGAGGCGGCGGAAGTGTCGTCGAGTACTGCGCCGGTCGCAGCTGCCGCGCCAGTGGCTCCGCAGGCGGCTCCGACCATGTCGCCGGAACGAGCTGCGGCAGCGAAGCCTGTAATTGTTGAGAGCGAAATTCCAGTCGATGACTTATTAGCAGAATTTAAGGATACAGATTTTCTAAAAGGAACGAAGGGGTCTTGAGGCACATGAAAAACAGGTTTAGGCTCGCGCTCCTCTCATCTATTGCAATCACTGCAATCTCAACCCCAGGTTTTTTCCCCGACACGTCGTTGGGTGCCATTCCGCGAGCCAAACAATCTAATCAGTCGCCGATAAGAGGCGAGCCAGAACTTGGCCTGCGGTCGATTTCGGTTCGACAAACGTTGGCAGTTTTGGATTTACCTTTTGCGAATCGCATTTCGGCCCTGCGCGCCCAAGGTCCGAGCGGCTATAAAAATCTTCGTTCCATCATGTTCGACCCAAAATCGAAAATCGATTCGCGTTGGCGTTCGACAATGGCCGTTGGTCGACTCGGTGGCGATTTAAGTCTTCCCGAACTTGAGCGAGCGAGCAGAGCGGAAGTTTGGGAATTGCGAAGCGCTTCATTGATGGCGGTGTCGCGTTTCGATCGAACGACAGCGTCGAAGTGGGGACGTTCACTTCTGAAAGACAAAGCACTTTTAGTGCGTCTGACAGCAGTCGAAACGCTAGAATCAATTCAAGATCGTGGCGCGGTTCCGCAATTGTGGGCGCAACTTGAGAGTGCGCATAATTTCAAACGCAGCCAAAGCTTGTTCATCCGTCGACGAATTGTCGAAGCACTTGCGAAACTTGAGTCTCAAGGTTCTGAGTCTCGATTCGTGGCGCTACTCGAAGACCGAGACCCGAACATCCACGCTCCGGCTATCGCTGCGCTTGAACGACTGACTGGGCAGAATCTTGGTAAGCCAAGCGACCCGATCGCACGGCGCCGGGCGCTCTGGCAACAGTGGAACGTCACGCGCGGCTGATCGGGGCGGTAACGTCGCGACGTCGTCCGAATCTCGTTTTATTTTCAGGGACTGTAAGAAACCGCCGCGCCGCGGTTTTCAACCTGAGTCAATGAAGCGGCGGCATTAAAAAAGAAAATCAGTTTGGTTTTGGCTTCTTGTTGGCTTTTTCAGATGCTTTGGCGATAGCTCTTGCTAGCTGTAGCTCGCGGCCAATGCGGTAGAGGATGACTTGTTCTTCGAGGCCGTCGCTTGTGACTTGGTTCGCGTCCGAGAAGAAATCGCGGACCACTTCTGGTTTTTTAGAAATTTGAACTTTGATCGCTGGGCGATCTTCGGTTCTTCCGCGAACGAGTCGCACTAAAATTCTATAACGATAGCCCGGCGAAAACGCGGCGGTTCGGTTCGGTGATTTAAAACGGGCGTCGCCCTTGATGTAGTCGGTTTCGAAAATTCCAGCTTCGGTGTTATCGACTTTTTGCGGATATCGAATCATCGATTGCTTCAGCGCGATTTCGACATCTTCGTAATTTGCGTAGAACACACGACTGTACGGAGCATCGCCTTCCCGTGCTTCCAATTTTTCAGTAGCACTTGCGCAGCCCGAAAGAACTAAAGCCGCGCCTGCTACAAGCGGAAGCGCGCTGCTCGCAAAAAAAGAAAGAGCGAACCCGCGGGCTCGCTCTCCTCGTGAAACTGAAGTGAGTTTCGAAATCGAGATCAAGTTAAAGATCGGCAGCACTTTTAGAGATGTGCGAAAGGCCTTCAATGATGTTTGGACCAAGCTGAACTGTCGTACCATTTGGTGCACCACCGAACAAAACCTCCCAGCGATGAGCGCCGGTGAGTGTCGT
>JAYSST010000476.1:0-1315 GCA_043720435.1 Bdellovibrionales bacterium | reverse complement strand
CTCCGCCGGTTGCGCAAATTACTCCACACACCACTTCTGTTGACGTACAGCCGATGGCTGTCGGAATGAAGACGGGCATACATATTCCTTCGACGACTCCTGCTCCTACGCCTGAAGTCGCTCAAAGCGGCAGCGGCGGCAAGTGGGTGGCTGCAGCCGTCATCGCTGCGCTTATCGGTGGTGGCGTATACTATCAGAATGAAAAGGCGAAGGAAGCGGGACTCGAAGCTCAAGCTACCGCGACAAAAGACGCAGGCGAGAGCCGACGCAAACGCGGGGCAGCAGTTGCAGCTCCTGCGGCGGCGGTTGCATCACCGGTTGCGACGGTTGCGGGTAGTTCGAGTTTTGCGATGGTTGTTGAACCGTCAGTAGATGCATGGCCACCGGTTGCGCTCGAAAATCCTATTCCTGGTACCGTGACGACGTGGAAGTGGAAAGTGCGATCGACGAAGACTGGAGAATCGACGTTTATCGAGCGACGAACTTTTGAGGCGGTCGAAGAAGGACTGCTTAAGTTTAAAGTCGAACGTCTTAAGCGAGCGCCATCGGGCGGCGGCGCGGTAGCAGAAGCTGCGGGCAACGAATGGTATGCTCCAGGTTTCGCAGCAATTCCTCGCAAAACGCTTCAATCGAAAATTTTCGGATCCGTCGGCGGGGCAGCGGTCGGGCAACCAGGTGCCGTTTTTCCATTGCGAAAAGGTAAGGAAGTGCAGTTCGAATTAAACTTCAAGTCGACAGAGCCGGTTTCGTGGACCCCACTTGTGCAGTTATCCAGCGGATTCTCGGCAAATTATCGTTCGTCGTGTTCGGTGCGTGACAAAGTAAAGTTGACACTCGCGAGTGGTCCGCAAGAACTTGTTAAGGTAGATTGTTATACAAAGTCCGACACCGACGAAGTTTCAGATGTGTTGTATTACAGTTCCGATAAAGCTCTGGCGTTACGCCACGATCGACGAGTGAATTCTACGGTCGGCGGAGCCGTGATCGAAACGTCGATGTCTGGCGAAATCGTCGAGAACGTTGCAAACGTGCAACCTGCAGTTCGAAATCCTGCACAAAATAAATAGTTTTGCCCCCAATTGTGATTGCACGTTGTCCCAGCGTCCTACTGTCGATGTCTCGAAATGTGCCGCAAAGACGATTTGAGTGGATTTTTAGGCGATGACTACTGTGATCCGCTGGATCGTTGGCGACTCACCGAAACGGTCGCAGAGACGTCGCTACCTGTTAAAGGTCGATCGGTGATCGTGACGTGTGCCGACATCGAAACATCCGAAGATGTCGCAATTGTAGTTCCCGGAGAAATTTTTATCGA
>JAYSST010000475.1:0-1317 GCA_043720435.1 Bdellovibrionales bacterium | reverse complement strand
TGAGCGAAACGATCAATTGTTCGGCGGTTTTTTTACCGACCTTTGGCAACATAGACAGTGCTTTGACGTCGCCCGCCTCGACACTTCGAGCAATATGGCTGACCGGCGCTGCAGAAAGAATTTTGATCGCCATTTTTGGACCGACGCCATTCACCGAGAGAAGCGCTAAAAACAATTCTTTTTCTAGCGAAGTCGCAAAGCCAAAAAGTGCGAGCTGATCTTCACGAACGTGGGTGAACACTTCAAGACGCGTGCGCTCGCCCAAAACAAGAACATCGATTGTTTGCAGACTGCATGTGAGCTCGTAACAAACTCCACTAACATCAAGCAGACACGTTTCGCCGTCGCGAGATTCAACAATACCTTTGAGTCGGCCAATCACAAGTGAACCTCCGTCATTAATCTTTCAGCCGATCTCTGTTCCGAGATCAACGATCTCCATCCTTGATACGCGAGAGCCAATCCGTCGCTCGCATCGACCGGAAGGCTTTCGAGCTCCTCGCTCATTGCGAGGAGGCGTCCGAGCATCGTACGTACTTCGTTTTTCTCTGCCGAGCCTCGGCCCGTCACGCTCTTCTTTGCTGTTTTAGCGCTCTCTTCGCGAATCGTCGCCCCCGTCGCCGCGGCCAGCGCGAGCACAACGCCGCGCGCCTGACCCAGGACGAAAGCACTGTCGACATTTTTTCCTAAGAAGACCTTTTCGACGACGACGACGCCCGGTTGACGCTGCGCAAAAACCGCTCCGAGTTCACGGAGAATCAATGAAAGGCGCATCGCCACCGTGTTTTCGCGAGCGATTTTGGAGGTCGCTTCGATAACGCCGCAGCCTCGAGAAACGACCGTTTCTAAGCTGCCAGCGTCAACTTCAATCCAGCCGAAACCAAGTGTTCGAGTACCGGGATCAATACCGAAAATCGTGATCGTTTTACCCACGGATTGATCAAAGCAATCGGAAGCCTTTGCTAGCAAGGCTTGAAGGACCGCAGCCGCAGTGCAACAATGAGGCATGTCCGTTCCGAATATCGAATTTATTGAGCGCTGCCAAACCGAGTACGACCGAAATCCGGGCTCGCGCGTATTTGCAACGCTTTGTGAAGCGTATCGAAAAATGGGGCTGATCAAAGAAGCACTAGAACTGGCTCATCGCGGAGTTAAACTGCACCCGGATTTCGCCGCTGGCCGAATAGCGTTCGCACGACTCCTGATCGAAAAAGAATCTTATCTCGAAGCACTCGATCAATTGGCGCGTGCCGCAGAACTTTCGCCAGACAATATTCTCGCGTTCCAATTGCTGGGTGAAACGCAGCTTGAATTGCG
>JAYSST010000474.1:0-1318 GCA_043720435.1 Bdellovibrionales bacterium | reverse complement strand
CTCGTTCATTTCGTTTGAAGTTCTAGGTTCTGTGTCGGTTGCTGCGATCGCCGGTGTACTCGGTTTCTGGCTCGTGAATCGAGACGATGGCGTCTCAGTCGAAGTCGTCGATACTTCGCTCGAAGTCGAAGACATCGATTTGCTGGCAGATTACGATATTTTAGAAGAGCTAGAAATTATCGAGTCTCTAAAAGATGAGGATATGTCGTCATGAGTGAACGAATTCCAAAGGATCTTGCGCTTTATCTCGATGCCCTCTTGGTGATCGAATCAAATGATGATGCGAAAGAACTGTTATCAAACCCAGAACTTTTCGAGGATCTGGACATTCATGAAATGCCCGAGTCCGAGCGAAAAGAAAGCGAGCTTGAATCATGAAACTGCCAAAGCTCACGAGAAGAATTTTTTTAACAGGCACTGGAGTTTCTTTGGTCGCGTTAGTGATGCCAACGACCTTGTTAGCGCAGCCAGCCGATGCGGATCCCAATGCTCGTTTCAATTCGCTTACGCCAGAACAGAAGAGCGCGGTCCTCGAGCGGTACAAAGCGCTTCAAGCGCTGACACCCGAACAACGGGAAAAACTCAAAGCGGTTTCGCTTCGAATGAAAGAAATGTCTCCGGAACGTCGAGAAAAAATTAGGTCAGCTCTGGGGCGATGGAAGAAACTTGATCCAGCAGGGCGCGAGCGATTGCGTTCGCGCTGGCAAAGATTCCAGTCGATGTCGCCCGAACAGCGCGCGCGACTTCGAACGAAATTTGAAAGATGGCAGCAGCTGTCACCTGCGCAACGCGATTCGCTTCGCCGTGCAATCCGCAGACGTCGCCAAGGATGAGATTTCCAGTCGCACTCCTTTTGCTTGTGATCTTCTGCTGTCCAGCGCACGCAGAAGATCAGGATCTAACTTTTGATCTTCCATCATCGGTAGTGCTCGGTGCAGGCACCTCGAGCACGGGAACAAAATCTGGGTTAGTCGATGCGCGTGTCATGCTGCCACATAACTACTGGATCGGAGCCGCCTTCAATCACGCAATCGAAGCAACCGACGGTTTCGAAACGAAGACGTCAGGTTCGGCATTCTCAATCGGTACGGATCCACTCGAGGAATATTCGATTGAAGGCGGCTACGACAATTCGGGCGTACAAGATCAGTACCGCGTGCAGGAAGGTCGTGTTCTCTTTTCGGCTATGCCCGATCATTTTTTCGGACTCTCAAACGGTGGCTTCGAAGCTGCCGTCGAACTGCGAGCTGCTAAATTCAGCTTCGTGAACACTCCGAATATAATTTTCCAATCGACGACGGTAGAACTGGCGGCGCAA
>JAYSST010000473.1:0-1319 GCA_043720435.1 Bdellovibrionales bacterium | reverse complement strand
AGGCACTCGACATGCTTTCTCCAGAATTCGGGCATTTTGAAAATATAAAGCCCGCAAAAATTTATTTTATCCGCGATGTTTGGAAGGGCGAAGCTTGGGCACGTAACCAGTACGATCCATGCACTGGCGAATACGACCACTACGATATCAACAATTCGGAATGTCTCCCGTAAGGTTCACCTTACAGATACACACACTTGGGAGCAGGCAGCGCAGTTCGCAAAACTCCCAAGTGCACCCACTTCCGAAGGAGTGAAAGTCGCCGTACAGGTAACCGCGCGCACGGGCGACGTTCGAGAAAACAAATTCGGCTGTGTATCCCATCGAATGAGTGCCGAGAATCGCAAGCGAACCATAGTCCTTTAAGATCGACGGAACACCAAAGCCAAGTTCGCTGAGTGTATTCGCATACCGACCATTCCTCGCGAAGTACGATGCTTGTGAACGTTGAAAGTTTTTAAGCGTCGAAGTGACTCCATTCTCGATCGCATTTGAATTTTGCAGGACGGTTTGTTGATCGATCAAAACTTGCGCGGCCGCAATCGTCGTATTCATGATGAAAAGAATCGAGAAGAACCCGGTCAAAAAAGTTTTCATTTGTTGTTTTCCTTTTAGATGCATTCGGGCGGGTGGAGTTGACCGAGTTCAATGCAGTCGCCGGGCCGCAAGATACGCCAATGAATTTAAGCCTGGTGCGTTTGTCACGCGTACAGTCATTTGCGGCGTGACTCGTAAATCATAAACAGAATCGACGTGTTATGGTCCTGCACTGCGAATAGGTGATGATCATGACTTCGATAATGGGTAGTGCTCTAAATCGCGACAAGTCACAGCATCTATCATGAATATTAAATAGATTTAGTTCTTCGATGCCTGGCGGAACCGGCAATATGAAATCGATTTATAATTAATGGCGAAGCGATCTCGCTTTTGTTCTAGGTTTTCACCTCCGGAATAAATTCGCGCTCTCTCGTAACGTGACGTCTCTGCGAAATTCAATGCCGTCCCGGTTCACCCTTCGAACAAAATGAAACGAATTCTCAAATCGTGAATCTGCTAACAACTCGAGCAGAATCGTCGTGTTTTGACACTTCTCTCAGCACAAAAGGCCATTTTTCGTGGTTCCAGGTTGGTCCCGCGAAACCCTTCTACCGCCGATCAGAATTTATTTTGGAAAGCCATTGACGGAAACGGGAAGGGTGCGTAGAACCTGTCTCTCCGCTTCGCATCGCTCTTTGAAAACTGAATAGCTAGCATAATGATGTTTGGAATCTCGAATTGGCCAAACGACAGACGATTTCGGCGTTAAAACCGAAGGA
>JAYSST010000472.1:0-3207 GCA_043720435.1 Bdellovibrionales bacterium | reverse complement strand
CCGCATATTCGCGCTTCGCAATCGCATATCTCTGGGTAGCCTGCGACAGTGCCTCTGGCGAAATGACGAAGTCCTCGACGACGTTCAGAGGTTGGGTGCGGTCGAGATCGGCAATCATTTTCTGTTGAATGCGAGAAGCAAGATTGAGAATCAGACTAAACTCGCTCGCGCTGTGACCCTTTTCTTTAAGGATTCGGCGCGCCTCTTCGAGATTCGCAATCTCGAGCTCGGGCCGCATGGGCGTTTTAAATTCTTCGGGAAGATGATTGAACGAGACTGCATCGAGTTCACGAAGCACTTGTTGAAGATTTTCCGGTCGATTCTTCGAGATCTTCGCAGTCATGCAGATCACAAGTTTCTTCAACGGGTCCGGCAGAATTTCTGAAATACCGGCGGGAAAAACTACGGGCGCTGTTTTGATAAGTTCAATCGTCTCGAGTTGATTGGCCCCCCGAAACGGAGTATCGCCCGTGAGCATCTCGAATAAAATAATTCCAAGAGAATAAATGTCAGACTGTGCAGAGGCGGTCTGCCCCAATGCAGCTTCAGGCGCCATGTAACGGACGGTTCCGATCACCGTGTTGGGTTTCGTAAGTCCTGCATCCTCAGCTAGAATTTTAGAGATTCCAAAGTCGATTATTTTCAGGCCGAGTGTTTTAGACACGATGATGTTCGCCGGTTTCAAATCACGGTGCAATACACCCATCGCGTGTGCTGCGATCATGCCGTCGACCATTTGCCGGAACAGAGATATCTGTTCATTGAATCCGAGCAGGCCCTGACCCAACAAAGCGTTCAGCGGCCACCCTTCAACGTACTCCATGACCATAAATGGTAGCCCGCGGTCTTCGGATACTTGAAACACCGAGACGATGTTCTGATGCTTGATACGCGCAAGCGCTCGTCCCTCAGCATCAAACCGCACTCGTGCTTCCGAGTCGGTTTTGCCGCGGATAAGTTTTATCGCTACTTTTCGATCAAGAGCTTTTTCGTACGCCAGAACAACGTCACCCATTCCGCCGTGGCCGATCGAGCGGATCACTTCGTAACTTGCGATCATCGTTCCCTTGACGAGCGCCGCCGCGCCGTCGGCTGGTGCGCTCGTCGGGCCCGGTAAGTCCGCCTCGCCCACGATTCGATCTTGCGCAATTTTCCCGTCCTCGAAATACGTGATGACGCGATAAACGTCGCCGCGTGCATTGCAGTGGGAAGTCGTTTTCAGCCTTCCAGAATCGAAATTTTGAACGCTCGAGAGAATGCCATTCGCGCCGTAGTAACGACTCGGACCGTGCTGTAGGCCATTGACGTAATGCGATTCGGAAGTAAGTCCGCCCGACCCCTGCGTCGAAAGTTCATAAATTCGATCAAAGCCATGATTGATCTGACGTTGCCGAGAATAATTCGACCGTACTTCGGTCTCGCGGATCATTTCGCCGGAATCCGCGTAGAGTCTTTTAATTCCGATTCCGTTCTCTTCCAGTTCAGTCGATTCCTTTAACTGGCCTTTTTCGTCGTAATTTCTGAAGCCCATAAAGAGCATCCGCGAATAGGTCTCGATCGACGCGATTTCTCCTGAAGGATAGAATTTTGTTTTCGGTCCATCGAGTCGACCCTCAAGATAACAAGCGGTCTCGACAAGTTTTCCGTCTTCGCCAAAGTACGAAATCGTTCCTGCACGTACATCGTTCTGATAAACACCCGATTCACGCTTCACTCCGGTCGAGCGAAAAATTTCGTACGATCCGTTTCGGATTCCATTTTTCAGCGCATGACGACTTTGCAGCTGGCCGTTCGAATGAAAGAGCTCGACCGGTTCATTGCTCGCTGTCGCCGATTGAACCTTCGAGAGATCGCCCGTGGATTCCCCATTTATGTGGGCGGACTGCGATGTGACTTGGCCGTGGGTATTAAAGTTTTGCTCGAGTCCATGGGGTTTGCCATTGACCATCGGCAGGCGGCGCTGGATTTTTCCATCTTCATAAAAATCTTCCAGATCTCCATGCATTTCACCGCCCGAGAACCGATGAATGCAGCGGAAGATCCCGGTTTCATAAAACTGGCTACGGGCGCCCTGACTGCGCCCTTCTTCTATCATCCCAGTCTCTTCCACGCGGCCGTTCTTGAAGAAACGAGTGTATAGCCCTTCAATTTGACCGCTCTTGAAAAAGGCGCGTTCTTTAATCGTCTCATGACCCGGATCTTCGTAATAGTCTTCGCAAAGGCCATCGCGACGATCGTAAAGGTAATTCCGTTTTGAAATTAAAGCGCCTGTGTCGTCGGAAAATAATTCGACGGTCCCATGGCGATAGGAATTTAAGTAGTGAGTGATTGCAGTCAATCGACCGTTTTCGTTCCACTTTGTCTGCTTCGTCATCTGGCCACGAGAATCGTACTCGTTGGCAAACAGTCGGACTCCGGATTCGTTGTAGCCAGCGCAGGAACTTTCAGTTCCGTTCACGTCGTAAGACCGCTCGAGTACCAGCAAGTTTGCCGGAGAAAATTCTTTAAACGATTCAATTTTTCCGGCTTCCGAGTATGTCCAGATCGTCCGTTGGCCATCCTTATCGGTGTTTTCTTCTCGCCGCTTTTTATGCATGCGATATCGTGCGGAGATTGGCCGGATAATGCAATTCTTCTCGAGCGCAAAACGGCGCTCGAGAACCTAAGTGAACTACTGAGTGCAGGCGATTGACATCGCTGGAACCGCTGTGAATTCGAACGGTCCTCCGCATGGAGCTGACGGATTTTTCTGTTTTGCATCCACTGTCACATGGAGCGAGCACACACCCGACACCACGAGATATTCCGAACCCTTGATCAAACTAATGCTCGTGACCGGAAGACGATCCATTTTCTCGCGGACTTCTGAACTCGAAGTGATGGCGTTCAGGTTGCCCCACTCGAAGTAACCCGGAGGCGGCGGCTGGCAAGCCATTGCTGGAGAAGAAACAAAACCGGCGATTGCGGCGAAAACGAATGCGTTGATCATCGAAATACCCCCAAAGAAATGATTCGCGGGTTTTTCCACATTTAGCGTTCAAGGTCCAATGGTGGTTTTGCCTCGAAACGATTACACCGTCATCAGTTGCCGCTGATCGTGTCAGCAGTGGGAAGACATGGAGTCGTCGACTGAAATTCGACTCCTCCGCCCTTCATCTTGCAGGTGTATTTGAAATGCAGGTCGACTTTTTTCGACTCAAGAAGCAT
>JAYSST010000471.1:0-3213 GCA_043720435.1 Bdellovibrionales bacterium | reverse complement strand
GCGCGACTATAGAATTAATGGAGAAAATCATGACCAACAACACGAACGCTGCGCGATACGCGTTTTGCTCGCCGCCCGGTACATTCATCGAGAGATCGTAGATGTGGACCGACAGGGCTCGGCCAGAGTCGAACATCGACGTCGGCATTCGGTCGACATAGCCGCTTGTGAAGATCAGCGCGGCTGTTTCGCCTAGTGCGCGGCCAATTCCCAACACCAGCCCGACGAAGACTCCAGGCAGGGCGCACGGGATCAAGATTTTAAAGAGCAAAGTTGTCTTTGAGAGCGCCAAAGCCTCGGCGGCATGTCGATATTCTTGCGAGACCGATCGCAGGCTCTCTTCAACCGATCGAATGAGTATCGGAAAAACCATGCAGGCGAGCGTTAGCCCTCCCGCTAAAATTGAAAAGCCAAAACCGAGCAGCTTAGAGAAGAACGCATTTCCAAAAAGTCCAAAAACAATGGATGGGACTCCAGCCAATATATCGAGACTAAAACCAATCAAACGCCCGACACGAGTCTCGCGTGGAGCAAACTCGGACAAGAGAATTGCAGTACCGATGCTTACGGGAACTGATACCGCAAGACAAACACCGAGGATCCATAATGTAGAGACGATGATGGTGCTAATGCCGCCGCTGCGACCCGCGCCCTCAGGTGGTGTCGTCCAGAAAGAGAGCTCGAGCGAAGTCCAACCCTTGCTGAAGATGCCAGCGTTAAACACCACAAAGAAAAAGACGATGGATAGAAAACCGAGCCACAAAGCGGATTTTATCAATCGATCTGGCCACGGTGAAACAAAGTGATCGGAGCGGATGGCGACGTTTTTCATCGTCCGACCAGATCTGTAGATTTGTGATCGGTCGCGGTATTTGCAATGTATGCGAATATCGCGCTGACTAAAAGCAGAGCCAGACCACTAACGAAGAGCGAAGACCGATGTGCCCCAGTCGCGTACGACATTTCGAGAGCAATGTTTGCGGTGAGCGTGCGAACCGGGTCAAAAACTGAACTCGGTATCTGCACAATGTTTCCCGCAACCATGGCAACGGCCATTGTTTCGCCGAGCGCACGTCCAGCGCCCAAGGTAAACGCGGCAACCAGGCTTGGCCGGAGTTTCGGCCAAACGACTTGAAAAATCGTAGAGCAAGTAGAGAGGCCGAGCGCTGCGGCACCAAGGCGTAAATCCTTCGGCATAGTCTCGAGCGCAGAATCAAGAACCATTGCGATCGTTGGTAAGATCATCATTGCGACTATGATGGAAGCCGCGAGTAAGCTTTGACCCGGCGGATTTATCTCGTTGATTCGCGGAACAAGAACAACCAATCCCCAAAACCCATACACGACCGACGGAATACCAACCATCGTCTCGAGCAGGCGACGGCTGAGTGTCGTTACCCAATTCTTTGCCGCGAAATGATGAAAAAGTGCGACCGTTATTGCTAAAGGACTGGCGATAATAAGACTGCCGGCAACAACAGCCAATGAGCCGGCGACCATCCCGCCGACGCCAAATTTTCCCTCGGAGGGGAACCACTGAGAATCGACTAGAAATGCTGGCGAGATGCTTCGCAAAAATGCGAACGACTCGATCAAAAGAAAAATAAAAATCAACAACGTCAATATCGACGCCGCTGCAGCACACAGCCGTACCGTAGCTATGAGCGAACGATCAGTTCGCGAGAGGTACAAAGTATTGACCTTGAACAAGATCCGTCACCTTTTTCGATTGAGCAAATTCAAGAAACGCCTTTTTCAAGCCGGTTGCTTCGCCTTTGATGATGAGATTTAACGGTCTTGAAATTGGAAAAGCGCCGCTTCGGACGGAACTGATGGTTGCTTCGATGCCGCCGATTGGGAGTAATTTTACTTTCGCACCTGCTCGAGCTTCGGCTTCAGCCGCACCAATCGACACATAGCCAATGCTATTTGCATTACCAGAAACCGATTTAATGCCCTGAACATTGTCGCCGATTATGATCTGTGGCTTTAGTTCCGAATTTTTTAATTTGAAGTGCTCTAAAAAAAGTTCGAGCGTTGATCGGCCCTCGGCTTTGCTTACCACAGTGATCGTCGCGTCTTTGCCGCCGACATCCTTCCAATTCTTTATTTTACCGGTGTAGATCGCTTTTATCTGCTCGTTGTCGAGCGACTTCACTGTATTTGAAGAGTGTAAGATGATCGATATTCCGTCGAGCGCAATTGCGTACGCATTTAAATCTGTTTCATCCGCCTTCAGCTTTCGCGAAACCATTCCGATGTCAGCCAAATCCTGTCGGGCGTCCGCTACACCGCGCGACGAGCCGCCGGTTTGTACATCGATACGTATTCCCGCATTCTGAGATTCATAACGTTTGGCCATTTCCATGATCAGCGGTGCGACGGTGCTAGAGCCTGTGAGCACGAGCTTGGTATCGCTCTTCGAGCTCGCTGCAAATGCCGACGCTGAAAGGTTCAAAACAATCGCGGCAAGAGAAGCTGTGCCTAGCTGAAACAACATTCGAATATCTCCATTTGATTAATTAATATTGTGATGAGTCTCTCGTAAAACGCCAAGCAATGTTATGCAATTGTGCGATGGTACGAGGCGCATAATCTCCAAAACATAAAACAGACTAACATTAAAATCGCGTCTTCGAGAACGGTCCACCAGGTCATCGGTCTCGCTAGGAAAACTCCGAAACATCCGCAGTTCGTGAGGGCGAGACCGCGCAAATTTGTGACGATCGCCAAGACAAGATAGCCTGCGTACGAGACTAGCGAGAAAAGTGCCGCCAGCGGCATATAGCGAGACGTTCGTTTCAACGTTAATAGAAAGTAGCCCAGCAGAAGTTCGAAGAGAGAAATACCGAGCCCCAAAGGTAACAAAATCACCGACGGGAATAGCTGATACGTTTCAAGAATGATAGCAAAGCCTCGGTTATCGAGAAGCTTTCCAATAGCAGTCGTGACGAAAATCAAACCGATGAACACTTGAAGCGAAATGAAGACTGTCTTTTTCACGAAGCGCCCCCGCTTTACACTTGAATTATCGCACGGGCTGCCCATGATGTCCCTATGAGAAACTTATCGATTTGCCTTTTTTTGACGATGTGTACGACAGCGGCTGCGGCCCTTGAGCTCTATGATGTCACGATGCCAGATAAGATAAGTCAGGAGGGTCGAGAGCTTGTCTTGAATGGAATGGGTGACCGAACTTATTTTATGACAAGT
>JAYSST010000470.1:0-1325 GCA_043720435.1 Bdellovibrionales bacterium | reverse complement strand
AACCCGTTTGGGGCGGCAGCAACACGCATGCTGACTCTCGCCGCAAAAAGTTTTCTCTATAACGGAAAAAACGGCGCTTTGTCGGATTCACTTGTCGCATCGATCAAAAACTCGCAGGCAGTCGCCCTCAGTTACCCAGACTGCCCGAAAGTTGAAGCACCAAAGGATTCAGCGGCAGCTACAAAACTTCTCGACGATCCGCTGGCAAGTGTCGACAATCCCTTAGACAGCCTCGACGACTCGTTCGCGACCATCACCAATGCATTGAAGTGCCAAGAGCCAGGACTGTGGAAAAATCTTCTTCTGTCTGATTCGCTTCCACGCGACGAGTACTTCTTCATTGTCGACCGAATCTATGGTGATCATTTAACTCCAGATGATGCGAGCGAAATATGGCGCGGAAGCCACCGCGACGCCAATGCAGTTCTGAAGGCCGCCGAACAATATATAAAGATTCAGATTGCCGGACAAATTGTTCGTACGAATCGTTACATGCACACGATTTATTCAAACAAAGAATGGTCATCGGCGACGCTGTTTCAGAACGCCGTTGAAAAGTCTTACCCGATTTCGACTCAGTGGAATCAAATGCTGAGTCGGATCGATCGCGTGCAGCTTTTCTTAGACCGAAATCTTAAAGCACCTGATGAAGCGTTGAATACTGAAGAATACAAACAGGTCAATCAGATGCTGACGAGCGCACGTCGTAACATCAAGTATCTGTCGGTCTATCCTAATATGATGTTGATGGCTTACTACATGGCCGAAGTAAAATTCAAAATTCCCGTCGCTACTTTCTTTGGAAGTTATGAGATCGATGCCGCCACGATAATTAGCTGGTACTTCGACGGAAAGTTAGCGCCACTTTTCAACTTTGGAAACGACGGCGAACCGTTAAAGCGAATTGAAACGTTGTACGCATTTCTATTCGCTTTGAAGACCGAAACTTTTAAATCGTTCGCGGTCGACGTTCCTAGATTCTTCGAGGTCGTTATCGGGAAATACCTGGACGCTGATCGTATCGAGCTCGAAGAATCGCTCGAGGGTATTCGCAAGAGCATGCGGCAGAGTGCTGCTATGTCTAAATTTTTAGAAGTCTGCCGCCAGGACAAAGTGTTTATTGCTCAAGGCATCAAGCCAGGAATAAAAGGCAACACGCTTGCGATCGAATTCTCGAACATGGCGCTGGGCTTGTACACGGGAAGTTCGAAGACCTATGGACAAGATGCAATGGCATTTCACAGTTCAGGTCTCGTAAAGAAGGTAAAAGGCGTCAACGACAACCTTCGCAGAAAACTCGAGTTCGTCGGCATCATGTCTTCGCT
>JAYSST010000469.1:0-1327 GCA_043720435.1 Bdellovibrionales bacterium | reverse complement strand
AATCGAACGCTAAAAAGGTACCTGCTACCTTTGAACTATAACGAACGGCGATAGGTGCCAAACACTTAGCTAATTCGACTGGGTCGGTCTGTTCCATCGCGTGGAAGCGAAAGCTACAATTACGACCAGAATCGACTCTGGTTTCTGAATCCTGTTCAAACGTGGAACTGTCGGCAAGCGTAAATGTCTAACAGACTATACCTTCGTGGCTCATCAGCGGGAGGGGTTTTGTGAGACGTGCGAAATTCGCGTTCGTGTTTTTATTTTCACTGATCGGTTTTGTCGGAGCCGGGGAAGCCGCACAACTCGTGTTGCCGCTTGGACGCAACTTGAACACCGAGTTGCTTGAAAAAGCACTGAACATCCATCCGGAAAAGTTGATAGCGTTTATCGAGTCGCAGGGCGTGAAAGTTTATCTGTACCCTTCCCGTCGACCTCGAAACCCGGATTTCAAAAATGGCAGGTCGATTTCGGGAAAGTTTGCTGCCGAGTCGTTCCTCACCCAACTTTTTGAAAACAGCGGCGGTGGCGCAACGATTGCCGATGCTGGTGTCTTTCTTCCCGCCGATGATGCAAGCCTCGGACACTACGGCACATCGATCGTCCTCGCGGAAAGTGCGACGGCCCACACACTGTTACACGAATTCACACACTTTTTGTTTTGGAGCACCGAGATGCCTCCGGATCGTGAATTGAAATATGGTCTCGAACGGCGCGCCGCACGAGCGATGCGCGAACTGACGCTTAATTTCAGCTATAGTTTTAATGATTTACCGGCATCGAATCGCTATAAGCGCGATGTTCTGATGGAAAAACTGATCGCAGCAATCGGAATCGAAGGCGAACGTGTGCAGTGGTTTGTTTCTGAAGAGGTATTAGTCGAAGCACTTTTAACAACCAAGATCACTCGCACTTCGCCCTACCGTGATGCTGCTAGAATTGAAAAGGGCACAGGCTACGCAAAATCTAACGTGAAGATTTCTCGGATTGAACTCGCGAGAAGTGCCCACATTTTCTCGGAGATCTATCAAGGATTCATGCGCGTCGCAGGAGCCTACCCTGGAACTTCAGCCGCAGAACGGGAAGAGATCGTTATGACGTTACCAGAATACCGAGCCACGGCAGAACGCGCGATCGCCGCGGTTACCGTGAAGCTCGACGAACTGGATCTGTTCATTTCCAATCCAACTTTGACGCACTAGCGACGTTAATGTGCGTCTTGCCAGTTTTGCGCAATACCAATATTCACGACTAGCGGGATTTTAAAATTCGCGGCGTTTTCCATCGTCGATTTGATGAGGAGTGCGACTTCGCTCTCTTCGGGATT
>JAYSST010000468.1:0-3221 GCA_043720435.1 Bdellovibrionales bacterium | reverse complement strand
ACTTTGCCGGTTGCGTGCGACTATAAACCGGGCGCGAGTCTTGAACAAAACTCGAGCGAGGTTGCGAAGCGCCATTGGGTGCGCGAAATCCGGAAGGTCCTGCACGCGGCGCGATCGGTTTTTTCGGCTCCAGCGATTCCTCGCGCTTCAGGCCTGCGTTTTTTTTGAATTTGTCGGAAGCCAAACTGCGCTTCTTCACGCCGCCCACCTAGAATGTGTCAAACCGAAGGTTCGGCTAGAACGTGTCGAACCGAAGGTTCGCCTAAAAGGTAAAGACGAGTCCGGTTGCGATGAAAGTGCCATTGAATTGCCCGTCGCTAAGTAAGTGAATGTGATTCTTTATGCCGCCTTCAACAAAGAGTCCCGTTTGACCCCAGAGGTTGAAGAAGCGCGCACCTGCCAGCAATTGATAATCGAGCGAGAGCGCAGATTCACCTGCTATCTGATTTCCGAAGGCTCCTAAACCTATGCCTGCACCAAAATACAATGGGAACCGGCTGGAAGCGTCGGGGAACGTGAAGAGAGGGATGAGACTAAATTTCGTGACTCCGCCCTCAGCGAGATTCATTCGTGCTACGTCGAAACGAAAGAGTAAATCCATCGAATTGATCCACTCGCCCATGCGGTAGGTGATTCCGAAGTTGTAGCGGCCGACGTTTTCTTGAGTCTCGGCCGCTCCCCACTTGTAAGCGTTGTCGTTCGCGAACCAACCGACGTGAATTGCGAGGTAATGATCTGAAGGACCCGACGAGAATCCGCGTTCACCTTTGCGCGACTCTTTACTATCGGTTTCTTCCTTCTTTTCCTCCGCTGTCTCTGGATCTTTAGCAGCCATGTACTTAGCAGCCGCCTGGCGACCGACACGCGGGGCGAAGCCTCGGTTTGATTTGGCTGGTCGTGCGGGCGGTGGCGTGACTGAGTTTTGGTCGGTAATTTCAACCGCGGATTGGCCATCTTGAAAAGTTTGGGCCGCGGCCAAATCGATGGCCCCGAGGCTAAGAAAAAAACTGACTATGACGAGCACTTGTAACGAACCGCCCATTGCCGAACCCTACCTTTTCTCCATATTGGCATTTCCTGACCCACGTGAAAACCTCTCGTTTGACGCGGTGGCTTGACGGTCGTCGGATAGGTACCTAAGGTGCGAGGCCATGTCCCTTCCTCAATCAGTTCGCCGCCGCTCACGTGAAATGACACTTCAGCTCTTGTTCCAGCGCGAATTCGTGCCGGGCGAAGGTCTGGCGACGCGTCCCGTGAACCTTTTGCGGGATTTTATTCACGATTTCGAAATAGACGCAGAAGTTGCCGACTACGCGGGCACTTTGTTCCGTGGAGTCTGCGAGAATCTTACGGAAATCGACGGATTGATCGAGCAGAACGCCCGACATTGGAAGATTTCACGTATGAGCCTGGTCGATCTTTCCATTTTGCGGATCGCCACCTTTGAAATGGTTTACTCGATTCCCAACATGAAGCCAGCGATCGCAATTGACGAAGCCGTGGAGCTCGCAAGGCTTTATGGAAGTACGGACTCAGCGTCATTTGTGAATGGTATTCTTGACCCGATTGCGCGTCGCCTCTGACGATGAAGCGGCATGCCGCCGCAAAGTATCGAACTCTTTTCTTCGACCAGTTACAACTCCGCTTGGACATCTCCGTCCGACGTTTGGGTTCTATTGAATCCAGACATCAACCATTGGACTGAATCTATCGACTGGTCGATTGGTATGCTGCTGCGTCGTGCGCTCGTCCGGATTGATCACGATCAAAAGCCCGATCCCTCGGGGTTACTGTTGTTGGCCGCGCCTCTCGGAATGCCTTCGCCGCGGATTCTCGTCTTGCGCAATGCTAGGCAAAACGAAACCGAGTGGTTGAGCGAGCTTGCTCCGGTGTTGACGAATCTCAAAGCGCAGTCAGCAACTGTTTTTGCGCCACGCGATTGGCGGCCACCGACAGTCAAAATGATCGCAGATGCCTCGCAAGGAGAATGGGGGCTTCGATGGGTCGAAGCGGCCGGTTAATTCGAATCTTTAGTTTTGTTCGACACTTGCTCGAAGGTCGTCGTGAGGATACCGCGGATCATTCGCCGTGGATCTTAGATAACCTGCAAAAGGTTTTGTTGATGTGGCCTGTGCCGGATGCCGTAGCTGCATCACCGCAAAAAGAAAGTGCATTTGTCGCGCGAAAAAAAGCTGTCAAAAATGCGGCGCTCGCAAACTCGACGGGTGATGCGACGTTTGCACATCTTCGCCGCCTCTTCCGGTACGGCTTTAGATTGAGTGTGAAAAAAGACGGTTTGCGACTGCGCCAGTTTTTCGCCGACGGCGAAATGTATCGCCCTGAAGGGTATTCGCGCGAGAGCGTCGATCTGCTCACGGATCTCGCCCATCTTGCGAATGAACAAAGCGCTTTGCGCGTCGGCCAGTGTCGCGTCGCCCGCGCAAAACCCGTATTGAAAGCGCTTGGCTTTCCAGATCTCGACAGCGCCGAATCTTTTGCCCTTCAGTTCGCGGGACTCAATGGTGAGCGTTGGATTTTCATCGATTCTCGCCCCGAACTTTTTCGTCGTGAAATCGCAGCAGCACTTGCAGCAAAACTCGCAGAGATCGATGCCGCACTTGACGAGAAAATCTCTTACCGGCTGGAACCCGAGGGTCCATCGGTATGAGCGAGGAGAAAAAACGCGGAACGATCTATATCATTTCCGACGGCACAGGCGAAACCGCGGCCACGATGATTCGTGCTGCACTCGTTCAGTATCAAGATGCCGAGATCAACATCGTTCGCTCTAAGAATATTCGCACCGAAGCGCAGGTTGAGAGCGTGATCGCCGATGCCTTCGATAACCAGGGCATTATCATTCACACCGTCGTAAGTACTCAGCTGAAGCAAGTCATCATCGAACAGTGTGCGACGAAAGGTTTGCTTAACGTCGACCTTATCGGCCCGCTGTTAGGAACACTCGATGAATATTTCGGCGGACCGGCGTCACTAAAAAGCGCAGGGATCTTGCGCATGGTCGACGATCGGTACTTCAAGCGAATCGAAGCGATCGAATACACCGTGAAACATGACGACGGGAAATGCCTGACGGAGCTCGGTGAGGCTGACATTATTCTCGTGGGAATTTCGCGGACGTCGAAAACGCCACTCTCGATTTTTTTGAGTCACAAGGGTTGGAAGGTAGCGAACTTTCCTTTGGTGTTGAATTCAGCTTTGCC
>JAYSST010000467.1:0-1330 GCA_043720435.1 Bdellovibrionales bacterium | reverse complement strand
CTTCTCGCGGTGACAGGCCGAAAAACTTATGGTCAAAACAATCGGCGTCCTTCAAAAGTCCGTAAGCTCCGACTAGGTCTTCAGAAAATTCGCTCACTCCAAGAACTTCGGCCATTTGGGTCTTTGTGAAGTGTGTAACAAGATCGCGTCCCTCGAGAACTGCTTTCCAAAAGGAATTCAAATCCGGCGCATTCGGAAATTCACACGCCATTCCGACAACGGCAATCTTGTAATTCGAATCTTCATCGGATCCCAACGTCAACCTTTCAGGCTTTTCGCCGCCGCTGTACCAGTCGATTGGGCTGGTTGAGTTTCGTTTTTCCTGCGTCGACGGCTTTCTGATAGTCGCTCGAACCTTTACTTTTCAAATCCGACAGGTGACGAACGAGGCGGTCGACTGATGTGAACTCGAAAAAAGCTACGAGCGGAATTTTAACGTCGAACTCGGCTTGCACCTGTCTTTGAAGATCGGCCAAAAGCAGCGAGTGACCGCCAAGATCAAAGAAGTTCTGGTCGGTTCCAAGATCTGAAACCTGCAGGACTCGCTTCCAAACGTTTTTCATAGCCAATTGCGCTGGCTGCAGGTCCTGATCTTTTTGCCGATTGATTGCAAACGTCTCGGTTGGAATCTGAGCGACCAGTTTTACTTCATCAACCTTACCATTCAACTTCTGCGGTATGACTTCGACGTGAATAATCTTTGAAGGCACCATGTACGACGGCAAATTTCGTGTGAGGTGAGACTTCACGGCATCAGCGTGATCACTTTTTCCGTTAACAGAAAAGAACGAAATCAATTCGATTTTTCCGCTTCCCATTTTTCTCGTCATCGTATGTGCTGCGATAACACCTTCGACTTGAACGATCTTTGACGAGATCTCTTCGAGCTCGATTCGAAACCCATGTATCTTGATCTGCGAATCGGAACGACCGCAGAAGTGCAGACTTCCTTCCTCGGACCACTTCACATTGTCGCCTGTGTCGTACATTCGACTGCCGTCACTGGTATGCGGGTTGGGTAAGAATGATTGGGCGGTCTGTGCTGGATCTTGAAAATATCCACGCGCCACTGCATCGCCACTGATATAGAGACGACCTTCCACACCGATCGAAACTGGATTAAGGTGTTCGTCCAAGACTAGGCACGAGCGGCCGTTGATTGGTTTTCCGATCGACGGCGATAGAATGCCTCGATCGATACTCGAGACCAGCCCAGAGGTCGACGAAATCGTCGTTTCGGTTGGGCCATATTCATTGTAAAGTTTGAAAGTATGTCGCTCTGTAGGCCATTGCTTTAGTTTTTCTCCACCGACAAGCATCGTCTTAAGTG
>JAYSST010000466.1:0-3227 GCA_043720435.1 Bdellovibrionales bacterium | reverse complement strand
GCGCCCCGATCTCGGACAAAATCGAAACAGTAAAGTCGGCGCACGGTGATGTGACACTCGTTAACCCAGTGAAGGCTCCATTTGCATCCGTCTTCGTGTTTAGCGAAACGACCTGCGACCACAAATTGACGTCAATGCCGGTAGCAGATTCTTTCGCCGAAAAGGTAATGCTCGGTTGGATGTTCAACGTGCATGGCGACGGAAAAAAGCAGATTACATTGAAGGGTGACGTTGCAAATGCGCTTCTGACGTTCGAGCTCGCACCTGGACTCAATAACGTTTACGTCGACTTTCATATGGACTGCGCTCCGACTTCGTACGCTGGAAATAATAACGCGAGAGTCGGTGTCGGTACTTGCAGCGAATCAATGAAGACCGTGAAGGCACTTTTCCCCGTGAACGTGAAGTACACCGAGAAGACACTCGAAGGTTCGAAAGAAATTAGACAAGACGAAAAAGCAAATTCTTGCGACAAGAAGCCCTAGCTTTCTGCAGACGTAACTTGCTTTTTGCAGACCTCGTTTGTTTTTCGCCGATCGGCGAAAAACAAACGAGGTCTGAAAATCCGCTACGCGAAAGCGGCGCGGATTTTCAATATCAGCGCCTGAACCTCGGGCGAGGAAAGATCGGTCTTCGGAGCTGTATTCCAGTTGTAAGCCTCACGCGGAGTAAGCAGACGCTTGTCGGAAGGCTCGGAAGCATAACGTGGGGTAATGTGCGTGTGCAGCGAAAGATCGACGTTGCCCCACGTTTCGTAATTAACCCGCGCGGCTCCCAAAACCTTCATCAACACATCGCCGGCGCTGGCGCAATCGACACCCCATTGAGCACGCCCCTCAAGACTTAAACCATGTAGACCTTCGACAATCGGATCGGAAAAGAGAACGCAATAGCCGAGCAAAGGTTGCGTCTCGCCTAGACAAACCCAGCCCGACGGTAAACGCCTTATCACGAAAGGATATTCGCCTCGCGCAGAGAGATTTACACGGTCTTTAATGGTCACAGAGATTACCCAAAAGGCGCACGTCTAGTACGTCGTTTCCAAAGTAAAGTCGCCGGCACCGACAAGAGTGAATTTCTCGTGGGCGTCGCGAATGCACTGAAGCAGATCATCGCGAAGTGCCGTGTCTTGCGAAAGTGTTCTTGCGCCGGTGAAAACGCCACCTTTGTAGGTCGCTTCCATTTTCAAAGTGCCAGCGCGAAGCGGATCCACTTTCATGCCGCTCGATGCGCAAGATTGAAAGCGTGTCAGCAGCGGCTGCAAGAGCTGATCGGAATTTTTCAAGCCCGTCGCCTTGACCCGCACAATTTCGTCTCGAGCCTCAAGTTTCGTAGGAATCGGTTTTCCCGAAAAACCAGAGATAAGCGTCGAGGCGCCAGACCACCCACCGCGCAACTGCATCGCGAGATTTGTATTTTCTTGGCGACCGCCTTCACGAACAGTAACGAGCGTTCGCTCGTCGAATTCAAAAACAAACCACCCGATCACCGAAATCGAATCGTTCTTAACGACAAATCCTTCGCGGAAAAGACCTTCAAGATCCCAGACGCGAGTAAGTCCGCAGCCGAGTCGTTTTGCGTCCCATGTACCGGGCTTCAAACTTTGAATCGAAACTGGAGTCTTGGATTCGATCTTGAGCAAGACGGTGTCGCCCGACTCACGATGCCGCACGCGCAGGCGGCAACCCGAGTCGCTGACGAGTCGCGAAGAACCCGCGATGGTCCAAGCAAAGACAACTCCGGTTTTCTGGGTGTCCATGCCTGACCACCGTGATGGGTCCACGACTTCAAACCGCGGAATGAACTTCGACGGCTCGTTCGCCATCACGACTGCAGGGGAATCATCCGGTGCCGGAGCTTCGCGCGATCCGTCGGCACTGCGCCTCGTCCCCGTCCCAGTGCAACTCATGACGAGCAATGCAGGAATCAGAGAGACAACTAAGAGAGCCAGAGGCGAGAGCAGATGAGATATTTTAAACATAAGAAAATGGTACTCGAGTCGCGATTGACCAATCAATCTTCTCGTTCAACGATGGAAGGCCTATGCGCCGCTATGCGTTTGAATCCGCCATTGCACATCTCAGTTGGCTCGTCTTTATTTTCATCTGCACAGATGGGTTCGCCGTTTCGTTCGCATCCTGGCTCGAGCGTTTTAACCAGTGGGACGTCCGCTGGTACTCATCGATTGCTATGGATGGGCACGGCCTATTGCCTCAGACCTATGCGTTTCCCCCGTTGCATGCGTGGATACTGGGCCGCGTGACCTACGCCATTTTCGACGGCGCTCGCGCACTAGGGTTCGAGTTAACTTGGATGCGGGTTTTCTATCCGGTCTCGCTTGTACTGGGCCTCACTTACTTCGCGCTCGCAAACACAGTCTTCGTAGTCCTCGCAGAGAGGCGTTGGAAGATCCGTCGCTGGCGGCTTTGGCTGATCGCGGTCGCAAACCCCGTTGGCTACTTCGCGCTGACGGCGTATTCTGACGCACTTTTCTTCTTGATTGCGGCACTAGCGCTTTTACTCGCTACCTGGACAAGTGAACGTCGAGACCAATGGCAATTACCCGAACTATCGAAGCGCCATCTCACGTACGCGAAAATCGGCTTAACAGGTTTACTCTTTGCGGCACCGTGGATTCGACTTACAGGATTTGCATTCGCGCTTTGGATAATCTTAAAGCGGAGAGAAGTCATCGCGACTTTTTTGAGCCTCGTCACTTACCTTACCTACATGGGCCTTCGAACTGGTGACCCACTGTTTTTCATCAACGTTCAACAAGCTTTCGATATGCCAAACGGCACGGTGGTTACAGGATTTCTCCTTTCGCTCGACATCTTGAAGACATTTTTTAGCGGTGAAGCTTATCAGGGCGGCGACTTTTTGGTCTACGCGATGAATTTTGGTTTTTTCGCGATGGTTGTTTTTCTACTTTCGATCGCACTGGTGCGGTGGCTTTCGAAGCGACATGAGTACTGCTGGGCGCTCGCCGTTCTGGCAATAACAATAGTTTCGCACAACCAGGCGTTTTGGCGCTCGACTGTGCGCTATGCGCTGCCGCTGTACCCAATGTTTTTTTGGATGTTGATCGCAAGCAGCGAGACGCCGCGCACGCGCCTGCGCGAACAAATCGGAACCACGCTCGCCGCGATTGCGGTCGGGCTTAGCCTTGCGATCCAAGTATACTATTGTCGACTTTTTCGAATGGGCGAGTGGGCGTTTTAGCTGCA
>JAYSST010000465.1:0-3229 GCA_043720435.1 Bdellovibrionales bacterium | reverse complement strand
CGTGCGCCGCACGCGACAGAACGGGGAGGATCTTCTCCGGCCCCGTTATCTAGGTAGGTTGTTTGGTGGGCTTGCGGCTGCTATAAGGTTCCGCGATCGCGGGAGCTAGCCGGTGGGTTTTTTCTGCTTGTCGTTTCCGACTTGCTTGACTCAGAGGTAGAGCATTCTGTGTGCCAGCCCTTTGGCTGGTCTCCCTAGGAGAATTAGAGTCAAATTGCACCGTTGAGTGACCTCTCGAGTCATTCCAACGTGGCTCCGTTCCACATAAAAGCGATATAAGAATCGATGCCTGTGAGACCGGCATTTCCATAAGCTTGGCTTATCGCTCCTGCCAACGGCGCTCGAGAGTCTTTTTGTCACTGACGAGTTCGGACGGCATAAAAGGGTCCCAGTTGCGGCTTATCGCTGTCGTGATTCTCGACACCCGAAATAGCGTCTTAAAATCAATGAGTTAGGTGACTCGCTTCGCAAGAACACAACAAAAAGAGCGTTTGGCCGTAAGTTGCTATCCAGAGACGTTCTGCGCGCGTCCGCCGATTATAGCCCACGCATCTGAAGCAAGGCCGGGATGTTATTCTCGCAGAATCAAACACTTAAGAGATTCAGGCGTGCGATCGCGAGCTTCATATGAAGTGCCGGGACGCGGGGCATCAGCTTTGAACTAAGGAAGAGTGTGAATCGCTCGAGATCCCACAATTGGAGATCTTGAGTCTATTCAGTTTCAAGAGAATGTGCGGAGATTACCTGTGTCGAAAATGAAGTTCTTAAATTTAAAGATCTGGAGTCTCGCGGCGGTTGTCGTGATCGCCTTCTTCATTCAGGCTTGCGCTCCGAAGGTGTCGCCTCAGGAGTCCTGCAACTTCGTGATGAGTAACGACAGTCAGCGCGTCTCGTGGGCGTACGCTGAACCAGTCATAATGTATGTCGATAGTTCGGTCCCTCCTGAATACTTCGCTTCAATCCAGTCGGCGATCAACACCTGGAACACGACCCTCGGCCGCGAAGTACTTAAGCTTGGCGGATGGTCTTCTGCGAACCCGGCCGAACGCCAAGATGGAGTAAACCTCATCTACTTCGTTCCGAGTTGGCCAGAAACCACAAAAGACAAACAAGCGATTACGACAATCCATTGGGCAGCAGATCGCATTTTCGAAGCTGACATCCGAACGAATGGGAATCCGACTCACTTTCAATACTTCACCGGAGATACGCCGGTTCCTCGGCGCGTGGATTTTGAATCGCTCATGCTTCACGAGTTCGGACATGTGCTGGGGCTCGAACATCCCACGGTTGAAACAGCTGGAACGGTTATGGCTCGTCGCTTGAACGATGGGGTCCTGCGCCGAACTCCCTCGCCGGCAAATGTCTCTGATTTAAAGTGCGAGTACTGAGAAACGGCTTTTGAAACACGTTTTACTGTTCAGATAGATTTAAAACTAAAACGGGCGTTTTTTTCGACGGCACCGAGTTTGTACTCAAGGTATCTAGGTCGACGGTAGTGGATTATTAGAAAAAAGTTCCAAAATGGAACTTAGTTCCCACTGCAAGCTTCTACATTTGTAAGGTTATTTAAGTTGTGAAGTGCATGTAGATCCCGGGACGATAGTCTCGAGAGCGCACGAAGAAGTGTGTGGAGGAACGATGTCTCAGAAAACGCAGCAGCCTTTTATCTCTATGAAGCTTCACGGTGCTTCCTTGAGCGGTGCTTCATCTGCCGCGTCGATTGATGCAGTGATGGGTGATGGTGACGCGACTGTGTCTTCAATGACGAGCGCCTTCAACTCGCCTGCGTATCATGAACTTCTCGAAAATCCGCACGTCGAACTCGATGGTCTACAACGTCTGCAAGAAAATCTCGCGCAGCTCGAAGATCTGCACGGACGTTTGCGTTTCATGATGCGCGATCTGACTGGCCTCATTCGCCGACGCTAACTTCGTTCGCTTAACGCCCACGTGCTCCGCACCTGTGGGCTAGCTCACTTTTTGTTTCAGCTCCGCCGAAACGTTCGCATTCGCTCACACCTTGTAAACATGTCTGTTTAGATTTTTTTCGGAATTTTAACGACGATCGATCCATCTGGATCGATCGTTTTCGTTACGCCTTCGCGATAGATCGGCATTTTTAGTGGAATTTCTTGGCGCCACGTCTGATAGGCACTGCTAGCGACTTTCACACCTTCATCATTGCGCTTCTCTTCCATTTGCCGTGAGGCAGACAGCGAAACCTTACCGTCCTTCACGCGGATGTCGACGTGTTCACGCTCGTGCGCGGGAACCTGCGCGCGGACAACATAATGATCTTCATTGTCTTCGAGGCGAGCGTCGAAGGACTGCAGGCTATAGAAGGGATCGTTTTTACGATCTGAAATTTTCGAGTACTTTCCGTCGAACTCACGCTGCTGCTGATAAAGAGCTTGAGAGTATTTGTTTCGCTGGTTACCCAGCGAATCTTTATGAGTGATGTCGTTGCGTGTTCGCCGAGTGTCGAAGTCGCTTTGTTGCTCTTTGAGTGTCGCCGCATGCAGCTTTTCGCGCTCGGTGATTTTCTCGCGCAATTCGGTGTTAGCGCGCTTCTCAGACTTGAAGGCGGCTTCTTCGCGTGTCTTTTTCTCCGTTTTATATTCTTCGTCTTGTTTTTTCAGATCATGGCGAATGCCGGTTTTTCGTGAATCGATTTCCGCTTCGCCTTCACTTTGAACTCGTTGGGTCTCACTTGAATATTCTTTTTGAACTTTTTCGTTCGTCTCTAAGAACCGTTCGCGCGATTTTCGCAGCTGTTCGGCTTGTGAAGAATCGAGCGAGTTTCGCCGTTTTTCACCGTCGGTTCGCATTTGTTCGATCGACTCGTGATTTCCGTCTCGCATTTGTCCGACTGTGCGATTCGCACTAAGGCGTTCACCCTTTAATTGCTTTTGTTGCTCGTGCCGCATTTGCAAGAGCGTTTCGGATCCTTGCCGTCTTGTGGCGTCAAGCTGGTCGGTCGTCTGCGTCTTAGTTTGTGCGACAGCGGTGCGACCGCCTTCTTGTTCGGCCTGCAGTCGCGCGCGATTTTCGACTTTGGTTTCATTTAAGACTTTGTTCGATCGAGATTGTGTCTCTTGAAATTCGGCGCGACTTTTTTGTTGAAGCTGTTGGTGCGCTTCCTGCTGTTTGATCACAAGATCTTTCAGCTTCGCCTGCGACTCTTCGATCGTCTTCATTTGATTGTCGCGAACTTGACTAACCGTTT
>JAYSST010000464.1:0-8364 GCA_043720435.1 Bdellovibrionales bacterium | reverse complement strand
CAGCAGATCCGCCTTCCATGCTTCCGCCGCCGCCGGATAGGTCGAACGTCTGGCCGACGCGTGGTCGCGAATCGTCAGGAAACTGAACGATCGCTTTCTTTCCTGAAACTTTAATAACCTTGGCAGTTTGAGCGAATGCATTCGTCGCGACAAACATTCCAATGACCGTCGCGAACAACGCGGTGAAGTAGCTAGTTCGGGGTCCGAAATTGAAACGCATGATGAGTCCTCCGATGTGTGTGAATAGAGTACGGTCGACGCACGTAGCATTCAATCACCCCATCGACTTTGGTCGAGCCGTCTGTTAGAACCGAAGCTGCCCTTGATAATGAATATGATGACTAGCGGAGAAGTGAAATGAGTCGAATTTCCGGATTGGCGTGCGCACTTGTAGTTGGAATCTGTTTTTCGTCTGCCGCTTTCGCCGAAATCGCGCCAGCAGAGGCGAACCGACCAGACTTTTCGGCTCGATTAAATGCTCGAACCTATTCTCCTGGTCTTTCACTCAATCCCCAGGTTGGTTACGCGCAAAGCTTATGGGGCGACATCACAACACCTTGGTATGGATTCGTTCGACCGTACATCACCGGTCTCGTCTCGCCGACAATTTTAGAAGCGAAAGGTGGAATCGAACTATTTCCCGTCTCGATATTGGGTGTCGATTTGCGACGCAGCTTCAGTCGTCGTTTCACGTCGACCCGCGGACAAGACTGCGATCAGGTACAATGCATGGGTGCATTGAATTACACCGATCTCAGCTTCCAAACATTTTTAGCTTTCGGCGGGTATTTCAGTTCGGTTCGATGGACGCGCACATTTTTCGACGCCGTCGAAGATCGCACTCGGCCAATCTTCGAAGTTGGCGCCTCTGTGTTATTGAGCCCTAATGGCGAGAACAGCGACATGGTCAGCGCCGCCATTGGAAAGAATCTTAGCGAAACCGCTTCGGCTGGAGTTCTTTTGCAGGTCACGGATTACCATACTTCCCGCAATCATCAGGACGCTCAGTATTTGTTTTATAAAACGGATTGCGCTCAGTTTGGTTATGACAACCTTGAAGCCACGGTCGGTATCGGCAGATTTTATTCGAGCAGAAACGTTCCCGAGGCGAGCGCAATCCTGTCGATCAGTTACACCGGCGCACGCGCGATCGGCTTCGGACGTTAAATGTACATTCTTCCTTTTGCGCATTTGTTGAGTCTAACTCTCAACAAATGCGCAAAAGGAAGAATGTACATTTTATTCCAAGATGTCGACGTAGGTAGTTCCGGCGGCGAGGCCGGAAGAGGGTCTTGCGCGTTGACCCTTGATGGTGACTTTGCCGTTGTTGAAAAGCTCCTTGAATTCAACTCTCGAAATAGCTTTCAGCTTAACGTTTTCGTCTTGCGCCCTGATTGCCGCGAGCAAAACGGTGTCGAGCCGACTCACTGATCTGCCAAGTTCAAGCGTAATCCGGGTAGAGTTCGGCGGCCGAGGCGGGACATTCTCTGACATGTTTTCTCCGATGAATTGCTTCGAGAGGATAGCATAGGCTAGCCCGATTAGCATTGGCCGTGTTTAATGAAGCGAGGTGATTATGCTTCAGCTTCCGGTTATAACGGGCATTTTGGATCGACGCATTTTGCTCAATTACACTCTCGATCCTGATCGGCTACGCCAATTCCTGCCGAAGCCATTTAAACCACGACTTTATAACGGCGCCGGCATCGGGGGCGTTTGCATGATCAGGTTCGCAGGTTTACGACCGCGCTTTGCCCCGCCATTCTTAGGAGTAGATTCTGAAAATGCGGCTCACCGAATCGCTGTCGAATGGGAGAGCGGCGGAGAAAAACATGTAGGTGTCTTTATTCCGAAGCGAAGTACCGCTTCTCGCTTCAATTATCTTACGGGCGGTCGCATATTTCCCGGGATTTTTCAGATGAGCAATTTTCAGGTTGAAGAAACGAAGCAACACTACCACATCGAAATTCGAGCTCGTCCTAACGAAAAACCACTCGTGTTATTTGATGGCGATGTAGCTCCGGAACTGACAAAGTCCTCGATTTTTCCGAATGTCGATGAGGCATCCGGGTTTTTCGCCAAAGGCGCCGTTGGCTATAGTTTGTCAAAAGACGAAAGCCATTTTCAAGGTATGGAATTGAGATTGCTTGAGTGGAAAATTAATCCGATGAAAATTAACCAAGCTTTTGTGAAGCTTTTTGAAGACAGCAGCGCATTTCCCGCCGGCTCTGCGAAATTAGACAGCGCACTGCTGATGCAGAAATTGCGACACGAGTGGCATCGCATTCCGATTATCCCTACCGTCTAGAGGGTGGTCCTAAAGCTAAAGAGAATCGAAAACTTTGTCTAGCGACGCAGACGAGGGATTTTTTCCGATCATCGCCTCGTATGTGCTGCAATTGAATCGCGCAGGAGTGGTACCCGCGTGGCGCAGGGCCACTACCATCATTGCTTTTCTCACTCGAATCGAGTTTTCAGCCACACCGACGAATTTGTAGGCGCCGACAACAGCTGTGCATACTTGCACTGCTTGTCCGCGAAACGTGTCTGTGCCGTAAGGAAAACGGCTGTAGTTTAAGTAGATCTCAAATCCTTTGGCATCTATCTCCCACGCTTCCATCGGCTGGCCGAAGGCTCGGTCGAATTCGACGATGGGACCGGTTGCTGACGATTTGTAAGTGGGTTGTTCGCCCGTGCTTAATTCTGGATCGTTCAACGGCGACTTTTCACTCGGAACGGAGTTAACCGCGCAGCCGACCGAAGCCGCCATTATAAGAATTGTTAAAGCCGAAAAAAGCTTCATAGATAACACGCGCATCTCGTCCCCCGTGAAAGTGGTTTTAGCAACAAGGACTTATCGCGCTACCGAGCGGCTCAGCAAGCGCGGTTCGAGCTAAAATAAAAATATTAAGGTGTTTTCCGACTGAAAACAGGAGCGGGGACGCGGCTGTGCGAATTTCCTCTCCGAGATTTCCGTGAATCCAACCAAATCTACTGCTCAACGCAGTAAATAGTGCCGGCTGTTGCGCAACTTGGGATTGCGGGAGAATAAGCCGCCATTCTACAATGCCGTGAATTTACTTTGGGAACAGCAGCCCGACGGAAAGTTCGCTGTAGCTTCCGTTAGAAAGAACATCGCGAAATGCGTGTTCTCGTGGGGCGCGAAATTTCTCGATATCAATAATGATGGAAGTTTGGATCTAGCGGTAACGAACGGACGCAACAGATCTAGAGATGCCAAGCAAAATGGAGAGGGCGAATCGCTCTGGTACCGTCGAAGTCTTGTATCGCGAATTCCGAACGTGCTTCGGTAGTACTACTATGAGAAACAACTTCGAGTTTCGAGTACGCGTATATAATTTTGCCACGGTCGCGGTTGCTTCCAAATATCTGCTACGCCTCGACGATAAGCGCCACATGTTCAATCCTACGAACATCGCGATCGTGATCGGACTGGTTCTGATACCGCGTCATTACTTTGAAGCGCGACTCGACGATTTCAGCCAAAACATCTATCCCATCGTGCATGTATTTTTATTCGGTGTGCTCGCCGTTTACCACGGCAAATCCTGGGCTATAACACTGTCCTACTTTGCCACTTGCTGCCTGATAAGTCTCACGCTCACCGGGTTCAGCTATGAGACAGCAATTTATTTCCTAGGGACCGAAGTCGGAGCACTCGGACTTATCTTTAAGTTTTTGATGATCACGGATCCAAGAACAACGCCCCGTTCAAAAGCAGGGCAGTATTTTTTCAGCGCCTCAGTCGCCGCGTTGCTTTATATATTTCGATCATTTGAAATTTTCTACGCCCACTACTTTGCGCACTTCGTGGCGACACTCGTCCGCGGAATTTATGAGACGCTTGTAACAACACCGCTGATTGTGCGCCTCAACCGATCCAAGACCGCCGTCGTTACGAGCCGTCTCGACAATTAATTTCAGATCCTAAATCCGGCGTTTCGAACGGCGCAAGACTAAATTTCGAGTTAGGAAAAGTACTGCAAACTTTGTGGACGACGGCCATAAGTCCCGACTTTGTCGGGAATCTCACAACGCAACTTCCGTCGGCAGAAAACCGCAATGACGAATCTGTGACGCTCGTAATAAGCCAATTTGATTGAGTCAGTGAACAAGCCGCCGGATCAGAAATGCTCCGTGTGTAAGATGGTACCTTGAACCTGCTTGCAGAGAACATGTTAAACCCAATCGAACTCGGCAGAAAAAAATGTGAGCCGATAAAGGTCAGTATCACTATCGCTGGAAGGACTAAACTTCTTGGACGCAAAAGAGCAAGAGTCCCTAGGTTTGGTGCATCAGCCCGAAGATAGTAAAAGTCAGCGCCTGGGTGAAGAATGGATACCCTTGTCCCGATCCGATTTCGTAGACCATGACCTTGAGCAGGATGGCCACGCTGATAGGAGCCCAGACGGAGTGGCTCCCCAGGTACCGAGTAACAAAACGGCTCGTATCCTCTGAAACGAGAATAAAAAACGGTAGAAAAAGAAAGTAGACGTAGAGAACGGGGGGATGAATTAGAGACAACGCCAATAGAAAAAGTATCGCGACTTGCGCGAATAAAGTGGGACGCACCATCAAACCGATTGCGATTATAAGTTCGATGGCGACCGAAATATATGCAAGCGGCTGCGCAAGCATGAACGCGGTTGGCCCACTGACAATCGATGTCCAGCTCCGGAAATAGTACGTAAATGTGCCTGTTGGCAGGAATTCTTTGCCGGCAAGATACTCAGGATTTATTTTCTGGAGCATTGCGCTCAGAAACACGAAAGCGACGATTACAGCGGCATCGGTTCGCAGGTGTCTAGACTGCTTTTCTTCCGACTCCTTTAAAAATAACAACGCGAAGGCAAACAGGAAAAATGTTGCGACCGAGAACGCACCCACGCTCGAATAATTGATGCAGAAGCGAAAGATCACATTCGCCAGAGAAAGCCACAAAAGAATTCGTTCGAAGTCGCGTCCTAAATATCTCATCATCCAAAGTGCGATAAAACGTGAAACAGATGAGCAGTCGCACGTAAAAAAATGAAGGATGATAAAGAAATCCAAATAGTGGAATTGCGGATTTTGCGCCAATCAGCGGCACGGCCAAGTGCAAGCCGAAGCCCAAAATCAGGTTTTTCGCGTTGATTACTTGGTGCACGATTTAGAGTGATTTTTTAGCTTGCTGAAGTCATGCGAAAGCGTCGCTAGGTCTAGGAGAGCCGACTTTATTCGTCTGCGCCGCGTGCGCGCTAAACTAAGGTGTGCAAACGGCACCGATTTTCTCAGCCGCTATAATCATCCGCCTCTTACCGGTACCGTCGGTGAACGGAAAGACATCGCCATATTTAAAACCTGACGGCAAGGTAATTTGAGTCCGCTGTGAACCGTCGGATTTCATTGTATAAACATTTTTCGCTACACTGGTTGCGGACGCAATGTCGATCGTCGAAAACAGCAGCGTGTCGTTATCGATCCACTCGGGCAAGACATCATTGAGCAAAATGTTTGAACCTATATGCGAATAAGAAATATCTACTTCGGCCAATGGGCTCGCGACAGGAACGACAAATAAGTGCCAGCCAAAACCGTTGACGCCCGACGAAGAGGCCTTCCGCATGAAGGCGACCTTGGTTCCGTCAGGCGAAACTTTAGGATCGTTTTCCATTATATTTTCGCAAGCCGCGTCCGCGCATACCAGCGCAGTCCCCGCGCGGTTACGGCCAAGCGACAATCCAACGACGTTTGCACTATTCGAAAGATCCATGATGAAGATGCTCTTCACGTATCCACTTCCGGGATTATAAAGCCCGGGGTAAACAATTTTTCCTGTTCCCGCATGAGTCGCCGGATCCATCGGCACGATCGTGCTCGCAATTGGAATTTGCGTTGGGCCGCTTGTTACGCTCATCGAAGAGTTAACCGTCGCGCGAAAAAACTTGAGCGCGGTGACTGGGCCCGAGAGATAAGTAAACTCGTTCGTCGTGCCTACCCAGTAACTATTCGAATTGAACTCGCCCGCTGTTGGACTGATGACTCGTTTGTCGCCAGCTCCCGAAAGCTGAATCGCCCGAATCTCGGTGTTGAAATAGCCCTTGCTCAAGCTCGCGCAATTGCTCGTGTCGAGGTCGTTGTAGGCCGTGTATGCGATCCAGTTTTTATCATTCGCCATCCGCGGATGTGTCATCTCCTGATAAGTACTTGTTCGAACGATCGCTAAATTTGCTCCATCTTGATCCGCTACCAGAAGACTGTATTTCGATGCGTTGCAAAGAACGGACGTGCAAGGAGTTGCGGGGGCTGGAACGTTTGGCGTGGTGCAATTTTGAAATAGTACGAGCGCGGGTACCGCAGCAATAACGAAAAATAGTTTACGAAACTTGCGTAGATTCACTCTCGATCTCCTATTCCCATATTAACATTTGTCGGTCTAAATTGATAATTGCACTAAATGTCCCGTTGCGAGACTTCATCTAAAACTGCTTGAGAATTTGATCGAACTGGCATGCCTTGCGCCTTTGCTCTTGAGCGGACAGCGCTGCGCCAATATCATATAGTAACGATGCAAACGCGCGTGATCACTGGACTACTCCTAATTTTCGTTTCAGTAGCATCACTGCGCTGCAAAGAAAACGACGCCCAACCCGCAGCACCCGCACCCCTCGGTTGGGATGTGGCCAAAGCCGAGCAACTCCCGATCAATCAATTGAGCGCGGAATTTAACATCCCCGAGCCTCAGGGCAACCGCAGTCTTGCGTGGGAAGACGGCACGTATATCTCGCGAGACGGTCTCTCGATGTACTCTTTTTACGTCCAATACGATGCGCTTAAATGGACTTTCGATGGGGCGGTTTTCGAGAACTGGCCACTTTATAAACGAGGACCATCGATCGGCCAGGACTTCTCTAATCCCGTGCCAGGATTTACTTTCGAATGGCTTCACGCTGACGTCGCCATGTCTCATCGCAGCTCGACCAGCGCTGCGTTTCCCGCTTGGAATCTGTCTAACTTAAGAAACCAGCATTACAATTTGGGGGCTCCACAAGGTGTCATCGATCCTTTGGATTCTACGAAATTCGAATTGTTCGTTCATACCAGCGACAATCCGAACAAGGGCAAAATCAGACTCTTGCGCAACGTCTCGCGCGACCTAGCAGCACCGGGGACATTGCTTCCTGCAAACGTGAATGAAGTGGCTTACCACATCGACAATCCACACATTGAACGCCTCAGCGCAACGAGCCTCATCCTTTTTTTCGATAGTGAGGACAAGCCGGGGACTGGTGATCGAGACATGTGGTTCACGACCAGCGGCGACGATGGAACAACTTGGACGAATGCTGCAAACGTATCGAGTGCGAACATCACCGGCTACGATGCTCAGCCGCATCTTTTTCATGACGGAACAATCTGGTGGCTCTACTATTCTCAAGCGAATCCTGCAGACGGAAAAGCTGCGATCTATCGCGCCCGCCAAGGCACTCCCGGAAATTGGAACAGCTGGACAAGTAAAGAGCTCGTCATTTCGGCCGGCACTTCTGCTGGCCTCGGCGAACCTTCTTTAACGACCAACGGTGACATCGCATTTTGCGTCGTTGTCGAAAACAAGGTGAATCCAACTCAGTACGACAAATTCGACAACGACACCTGGATGATGAAAAAGAAGTAGAAAAGAAAATTGATGAGTATCATCGCTTTCGTTCTGCGAAGATTGTGCCGGGATCTTTGGTTTTAGACAAAAATTCGGCCACGCAATAGAGTTCTTCGAACAAAGACCCGATTTTTAAAGACGATTTCTGTTTCTGGCCGAGATCGAGAGGCGAGGCTCGCGGCGTGCGACGTCATTAGGAAGTTACATTCGAAACGAACTGCGAGAGTTCCCGATCTTCGCTCTTTAGCAGATCTATTTTCAGGATTTATTCAGTACTCAATATCATCTATTTTATAATCCGGATGATGATCCTTCTCTGGTCGAGACACCGGAACGACTCACAGAGATGGCAAGTCTCTTCTCCAAAGAGCTCGCAATCCAGACAGAGCGTATCTTGAAATTTGCATTCGCCTTCGGTTGCCTAAGCGCCCACTGGTCTATCAACGATGGGCTGAATCCAGATTGGCGGCGAAGTTAGAAGCAAGGGATTTCGTTCTGCCACCATTGAGTCTGCTTGTGACCGTCGCAGCTTCTTAGATTGCGTGGCACTCGAATTTTGCCAAGGTCTCGCGGCGTGTTGCGGTCTTTGGATTATCGATTGATCCGGTTGGAAATGACACATCGATCGTCTGCTCAAAAGTTGCTTTTAAGATTTTCGTCCCGCTAACATCATAATAGTAAATTGCCTCAAAATTTCCGAGTTCGCC
>JAYSST010000463.1:0-3239 GCA_043720435.1 Bdellovibrionales bacterium | reverse complement strand
ATGCGATTGGGATGAGATGGCCGACGTATTTAAAGCTTTCGATAAATGCGACTAACATGCCTCTGGATTCTCGCCCGAGGTCGGGGTCGGGTCAATCACGACCTTAGACTGGTTCGCAATGATAGGAGCCCTCCGTAAGAAAATCCCAAGTTTGAAGCCATTCTTCGCGGTATTCTGAATATAGCTAGGAGGGTCCATGGAAGGATCTCAACAGACATCGAACGCTTTTGATGGGCCGCGCGCTCCGCATGAATCGGAATGGGCAAAGGTCATCGAATTTCTTAACGCGAGCATTCGTCCCGGTCAGGCTTGGTCGATCAGCGACGAGTACCCAGCATCACTCGGCCGTTCACAAGCGCACAATATGCGCGTCATTATGGAAAACGGCGAAGTCATTGCTCATGCCGTGTTCAAACCGATCATTCTCAAAACTCCGGTTGGTATTTTTAAGGTCGCCGGCATCGGCAGTGTGGTCACCAGTGATCGTCATCGCAAGCAAGGTCATTCGACCCGAATTATCGAGAGCTGCCTCGAAGCGGCGACAAGCGCAGATTGCGATTTTGCAATTCTATGGACTGATCTCTTCGATTTTTATCGTCGCATGGGTTTTGAGCTCGCAGGAAATGAAACGACAGTGCTTATCGATCGCGACCTCGCGCCCGAAACTGCGTATACATTTAACGATTCTAATCGCGTTGCACCTGACGCTATTCTTCGAGTGTACCATCAGCACTCCGTTTCTTCGCACCGTAGCACTGACGATGTGCGCGCATCGCTTGCGATTCCCAACACGCGCGTTTCCACAGCTTGGGACACTTCGGGTAAACTCGCGGCCTACGCTATCGAAGGCAAAGGTGCCGATCTCGACGGATACGTGCACGAATGGGGTGGCTCAACTACAGCACTGCTAGCTCTACTGACTCACATGCGAAATCGGCAAAAGCGTGACCTCCGACTCATTGCACCTGCGCATGCCGCGAATCTCGTCTCTCGGCTTACCGAACTCGGCTGCACGCAGCACGGCGGCTACCTCGGGATGGTGAAACTTTTAAGAACCGAAGCGCTATTCACCAAAGTCAGTCGTTACGCTCGCGCGCAGGGAATTCCCGATCTCGTGCTTGAAGTGCGCGACGGCAAATCGCACTTCGGTCGCGGGTCACAGGTTTATTCGACCGATTCAGAAACCGATTTGCTTCGCCTACTTTTTGGACCAGAGAAACCTTCAGCCATTCATCAGTTTGATGCGGTGACAGCCGAGGCGTTCGACAGAATTCTGCCAATTCCGGTTTGGGTTTGGGGATGGGATTCCGTATGAATATCATTCGTCACAAGAGTTTTAACGGCGCACGCGCGTTCATGCTTATCCATCTCGTTCTCGTTCTTTTACTCCCATTTCTGTTCACTCAAATGGGCGGATGCCAGGGCGAAAGCGACACTCTTCCTCTGAACCTAGGCCCCGAAGTCACGGCCACCGAGCTCGATCGGGCGATCACTAAACCGCTTGAGACGACCAATCCCACATCAATTAAGCTCGGTGAAGCGTTTGTGGTTTCAGAAACTCAAGAAATAGGGGCTGGCACAGCCTTCGCGATTTTATCCGACACTGTTCAATCGGTTATTGAACGCACCGAGAACACGGCAGAAATTCTTCTGACAGTCATCGAGACGAAACAACGATACATTAACGGTGAAGTTCAGAAAACGAGCACCGAGGTTCCATACCGCATCGAGAAGGCGCCGCCGCCGTCACCAGTACAGGTCACTGCTCAGTCGGTGCCTTCACCGGAAAATACGATCGCCACATCTGCGAAACTTCGACCTGAAGTGGAAGCGATGCTGAACGAACGAACACCACTCGGACTTTTATCGCTGATTCGCAAGCGCGAGATCGCAAGCGTCGCGACACGAGATGCAGCGCAAGCCCAAAGCGGCGTTGAAGCGATGAGTGATCGAGTCACCTATCACGGCCTCAAGGTGTCGGTGGCGAAAGAGTCTCCGCCTGAACCCGTTCAGCAAGCGGCTGGCTGCCTTGGTATCCCTGAATGCAAACTCACCGTTCACCGCGTGAGCTTTGACATGGTTTTCTGGAAAGGCGACAAGCCCGACCGAGTGCACTGGGATCTCGCAATGAGTCCTGAGGCGCCGTATCTGGCAGCCATGCTAAACAAATGTGTTACGGGGCTCGCAAAACTCTCGGATAACCAAGGGGATATTCTGGTCAGACAGTGCCTCCCTGTGGTCAACTTCCGCTATGTCCAACAACCTTGATCGACATATTGCCGTCGTGACCGATGCGGCGGCTGCGAGCATCCTTATGGCGACTGATCTCAACCTCGTGGCTCTGATTAGTGAATTCGAATGCATTCCTCAGTTTTTTGCTCCGGCGAAATTAAGTGAAATCGACGCACGCCTCTTCGATGGGATTCTGTTCGATGACGTTGAAATTGATTTAACTTCTTCGATTCAACAAGTGCTTCGCGACATGCAGGCCGACTTCAAACCAATCGCTGTCATCGGTCGAAGCGAGAAACTCGCGACGGTAGTTTTTGGACCCACCGTCGAGTTGGCTTCGACGCAAAATACACCAGCAAGCGACTACATCAGCGATCGGGATTTTAAAGTGTTGTCGACAATCGGCACCGACGTCGTCGGCATTCGCCGAATGCTACGCGAACTCATCGAGATGGCCTAGCTCGGCTCGAGTGATTTGAAGTGAAAGCCGCGAGGCGAGCCTTATGGGTTGGACCAAACCAGAGTTTTTCAAAAGCTCGTTGTTCGCGACGGGCATCGGCGGCCGGGACGCTTTTTATTTTTTTCAGCGTCGCCACGGAATCTTTGGGAAGCGACGCTAATCCTAAAGCCAATGCGATCGCACGGGTTCGTGCAGTCCACGATGCCTCGATATGATCGACGAAACCGATAGTCTTCGCTTCACTTGCGGTCAGTGGTTTTGATTCGAGAGCGAGTCGGGTCAGATCGGCGGGAGAAGTAACGCGAGAGAGTCTCGCTCCGCCACCCCAACCAAAAGAAAGTCCAAGGCGGCGCTGCCACACTCCGAAAACGGCCTCTGGCACCGCAATGACGACATCGAACGCCGATAAAAGTTCGAGCCCGCCACCGAAGACATCGCCTTGCACGAGTGCAACCGTCGGAACTGATAGCCCGCTGAGACGCGCGAGACATTTGGTGATTTCACGGTTCGCTTGCTTGCTTTTCGCCGGTCCCAACGCGAGGTGATC
>JAYSST010000462.1:0-1336 GCA_043720435.1 Bdellovibrionales bacterium | reverse complement strand
AACTCGAAGTTAACCAAATCCTCGCCGATCTTGATTTCCGAGTTTCGCTGCAACGCCAAGCGAATACGTCGCCCATCTTCATTTTCCTGAAAAAGTACGACGTTCATCTTCGGCTGCTCAGCCGGTGCTGTCACTTGCGGCACAACCGGCCTTGCCGCGCAAGCCGCAGTCAACAACGCGGCGAATGAAACGAACGCAAACAACGGACTCTTCATTGCAACTTGTCCCAAAGGTATCGGTACTCTCGAGCGCTCAAAGCGGCGCGCGAATCAAGTGTCGCGGCACCGGCGTGCCCGCCTTCGATATTTTCATAGTACAAAACCGGATGTCCGAGTTCGCGCATGCGCGCGACCATTCGACGAGCGTGACCGGGATGGACTCGATCATCGCGAGTCGAGGTTGTGAAGAATGGCTCGGGATATTTAACTCCTGCCTTCAAGTTTTGAAGCGGCGAATATTTTGCCAGCGCCGCACGCTCGTTCGGAATGTCCGGATTTCCATATTCTTCCATCCACGACGCCCCAGCCAAAAGCTTGTGGTAGCGAAGCATGTCGAGCAACGGAACCTGACAAAGTATCGCGGCAAAAAGATCTGGCCGCTGCGTCAGTGCGACACCGGTCAGCAAACCGCCGTTCGAGCCACCGCGAACTCCGAGATGGCTTGAAGATGTAAAACCTTTTGCGACGACATTTTCGGCGACCGCATAAAGGTCGTCGAACGAATTTTGTCGCTTTTCCCGTAGCGCAGCCTGATGCCATTTTGGACCGTATTCTCCGCCACCGCGAATATTCGCGAGGACGTAAGCCCCTCCGCGCTCGACCCAAACTTTTCCCATAGCGCCGAGATAATTCGGTGTCATCGGAATTTCAAAACCGCCGTAGGCATAAATTAGTGTCGGAGTTTTCTTGCTAGTTCGATCGATGTTTTTTGGAGTTACTAAAAAGTACGGAACTTTCGTCCCATCTTTACTAACCGCAGAGAAAGTTTCGACCTTCATACCTGTCGCATCGAATCGCGCTGGAGTTTGCCGCAAATTTACGAGCGCTGTACCTTCGCCTCCGAGATGCATCTGACTCGGAGTCAAAAAGTCCGAATAGAAAACCGTGTAGAGCAGTTCGCGATAACTAGCGAATCCACTAGTCACCACACCCTTATTTCCCGGAAGCGAAATCGCTTTCATCGCCCACGTGCCGGCAAAGCCCGCTTTGGTTGGAGGCGTACGCTTAACTTCTGAAAGTCTACCTCGTACATCCTCGAGATAAGAAACCATTGCGAGGTCGCGAGTCATCGAGACTCCCGAAAAGGCTTGCGCCTGGCTCGGTTCGAAAACTTTTTC
>JAYSST010000461.1:0-3246 GCA_043720435.1 Bdellovibrionales bacterium | reverse complement strand
ACGAAGACGGATGCAAATGGAGCCTTCACTGGGTTAACGAGTGTCACATCACCGTGCGCCGACTTTACTGTTTCGATTTTGTCCGAGATCGGGGCGCCTGCGCAGGTTTTTCGAACAACGCGCTGAAAGTGACGTTCAAGTTGAACGGTTTGAACGTCAACGACGTACTGGGTTTCGTTGGAATTGTGAGTTTTCTTAGACACCTCACAAGCAGCCTCTTTAGCTGAGAGTTGCTTTGCAGGTGCCGTGGGTGCAGGCGAGGCGGGGGCCGCCGGGGCGGGGGCAGACTCGTTCTTTTGACAAGCCACAGATAAAACACAAAGTGATGCGAGGAGGAGCCGTTTCATTTACCTAAGTCTCCGGTGAGTTTCGATTTCCGGTCTCGCTTAAGGCAATTATGAGACCTACCTTATGAGAAACAAGGCCCGTTCCACCAGTTTGGAACGGGTATTTAATCTAAGCGGTGCCTGAAGTTGGCACATGGGCTGTCGGCTTTCCCTTTGCGCGCAGGAGCATAAGATATCTCGATGGCTACACTAGAATTAGTCGAATTGACGTACATGTATCTGCAGCGCGAAAACGACTTATCAAAATGCATGTCGGGAGAAAAACGCGAATGGCGAAGCACGAAGTTTTAGGTCTTTTCCTTGTCATGGTCGCGCTCATGGGTCTTCGAGAAGCAGACGCTAAAATTGAAACGGTCTTTCCGTCGCTGACGGGTCGGTCGTCGCTCGACCACTCGGAGCAAACGGCCACCGGTTACGAGATGATCAAACACATTTGGCCGATTGCAAAAACGATTTCTGATAAGTCGATTCAAGGTTGGTACGAAGGGCGTTGCTATTCGCGGGATCGACCGAACCAGCCGGTTGCATCTTTGCTTGTGGTTTCTCCGCAAGATTCGAATCTGCATGGTGATTTGAGGGGACTGCTGTCGCGCAAATCGATTGTGCAAATCATGAACCGCGACGCGAGTCCTGCGTGGTTTAACTCGCCATCGCCGGCAGATGTTAAAAAAATTGAACGTTTGGTTGAAGCTGAGAAAAAAATCAGTTCTTTCGCCTACGAATCATCCGGCAAAGAGTTTGGTCTCGTCGCTGATTTCTTAGAAACCGAAACGCGCGAAGCATTTCGTCTAACGCTGCGAAGAGCGAACGGCCGAGTTTTTACCAGCACAACCTGCATGGTCGAAAATCGTTGTTATGATCAATCGCGACCTGGCCGCATGCTGTTCGTCGCCAACGATGGCGAGAACACTCAGTACTGCTATTACTTCCGCCGCATCAGGAAATAGCATTGTCCGCTGCGCGCCGAAATAGGTGAGCGGTGCTGCATAGCGAAACCGCTGCGGAAGCGATCCGCGTCATGAAGTCTACGATAACAAGAACTCGAAGTCTTTCTGCGAAAGACGTGACGAATTGTTCGATGACATGTCGGCTGCGGTTTCGACTGACGTCGAGCCGGGTTCACCGAACAGAGCATCGAAGCGACGGCTTTTGAGTTCCTTCAATACTTCGATTTTTTCCTCGACCGAGTCGCGAATGATGTAGCGATACACCTGGACGGCTTTTGTTTGGCCGATACGATGCGCACGATCCGTCGCTTGGTTTTCGACCGCAGGGTTCCACCATGGCTCGATGTGGAAGATGTACGATGCTTTTACCAAGTTCAAACCAACGCCGCCAGTTTTGAGCGTCATCAGCATGACCGCGCCACCTTGATATTCATCAAAGCCGCGAAGTTTGCGTTCTCGTTCAGCGCGCGAATCTGCGCCGCTCATTTCAAAGAACGGAATGTTAGCGGCCGCAAGTGCCGTTCGAATTCGTTCGAAGGTTGCCAAGAACTGAGTGAACACCAATGCGCTCGAACCTTCGCTCGTAATTTGCGAGATGGCTTCGACGAGCGTCGTGATTTTTGGTGGTTCGCTGTTGTACTCGATGCCGGGAACGCCGCGCGGATCCGAGCACACTTGTCGCAAGCGAAGTAGCGCCGTCAACATCTGCAGCTGAGTTTTTGCTTCGCCTTCTTTTGCGATCTGATCGCGAATCTGACGATTGTAGCTGGTTGCGATGTCGCGATAAATTTTCTTTTGTTCTTCGTCGAATGGGAGACGCAAAGTTGTTTCAGTTTTCTCCGGCAACTGATGCATGACTTGAGACTTTGTTCGGCGAAGCAGTAGTGGCTTCGTCTTCATCTTAAGTTCATCAAGGTCTTCACGAAGAACGCGGACAGGATTTACGAAACGTTCGCGGAATGCCGGTAATTCGCCAAGAGCGCCAGAAACGCAAAGATCAAACAGCGAATAAAATTCGCCGTAGTGGTTCTCGAGCGGAGTACCTGTGAGACAAAGTTTGAATCGAGCGTCGATTTTTCGCGCCGCCGTCGTTCGCTTGGTCGTGATTGTCTTTAGGGCCTGAGCTTCGTCGAAGATAACGACATCCCACGGAACCTGTTCAAAAATTTCGACGTTCTCTTGAAGAAGACCGTAGGTGCAAATGACAATGCCGGCGTCGCGTCCCTTGGTGAAATCGAGCATCGCCTCGGGTTCACGCGACGAGAAGAGGTGACTCTTCATGCCAGGCGTAAACTTGTTCATTTCTGATACCCAGTTGTACGTTAGCGACGTCGGTACGAGTACAAGCGTCGGACCGAGCTCCTCTTTCGCTCGAAGTTTTTCGAGGAACGCAAGACTCGTAACTGTCTTTCCGAGACCCATATCGTCAGCTAAGATGCCGCCTAGGCCCAGACGGCGAATGTCCATCAACCACTGAACGCCTGTTTCTTGGTAGGGCTGCAGTATCGCTTTGAAACTTTCTGGAAGTTCGAGCGCTGGGCGTTCTTGATCGAGAGAATCGTAAAATTCGCAGATGGCTTGCCACTTTGGTCCGCCTTGAATCTCGACGCCCGAGGCTCGCAGCGCCAAGAGTTCGAGAGAGCGAGAGCGGGGAAGTTGGAAGAAGGTATCTTCGGTCTTCCGACGTTTTTTCGAATTCAGTGCGCCTTGGCCATCGCCGTGCAGGCTTTCCCAAAAACGAGTGAGCCGTTTTAGGTTCGGCAGTTCTTTTGGCTCGAGCAAGAAGAAGCGACCTTCGTGTTCGATGATGCCTTCGCGCGAAAGACGAATGGCTTCATCAGGTGAAAGTTCTTTTCCGCGGAAGAAAAATCGTGGGTGAAGCTCGAACCAATCGATCTTGCGATTTCCAAGCGGAAGACTTTCAAGACGTGAATCCGAAAATTCTTCTTTTA
>JAYSST010000460.1:0-3248 GCA_043720435.1 Bdellovibrionales bacterium | reverse complement strand
ACAAATGCAGAGATCGCTAAAGGCTTATCGTCATTTAAAGTAGAAAGATTACCTGCTTCGGTCGCATCGCTAAAACTCTGCCCAAAGTATTCGAGTTTGAGGGCTAAGTTCATTTTCTCTGTCAAATTCCAAGCCGGTCTGATGCCAACCCCGTATGACATATAGGTCGCAAGCGTATTATTCCCAGAATAGAACACTCCTGGATTGTCTCTGTAATAGTCCTGATAGAACTTTGCCTTACTTTGAATATAGAAACGCAGACTCAGCGAAACCTCGAATTTTCGACCATATTCCTTGGTTATTCGCTCTTCCAACGTGTTCGAAAGTACGCCCCAGCTATCCTGGTAGAGTCTATAGGACGTCGAGAATGACATCTTCATCTGGGGACCGAAGTAATTGTACTTGAATCCGAGCGCGTGACGATTCCGTGTACGCGGATGGACCTCAGTCAAAGCGCTAATCGTAGTCCCAGTGACTAGCTTTGCTTTGCGATAGGGGCTTGCGAGAAAACCATTTTCGACGCGGAAGTCGTAGATAACCTGAACGAGACTATCTTTCGAAAGAATCTGCGACAGTGAGAGTGAATAAATCTCGTGCAGCATATTCTCCTGAAAATTAGTGTTTCCTGTCGCCGTGATTTTGTCGGCTCCAGAAGCGAAACCGAAACCGATAACGGTGTTTTTTGTGAAGAACTCGCGGGTGCCTCCGGCGCTGATCGTCCGCGAGCTATAGTCATTTTCGTCTGAAGTGATGATTCCTAACGACAAAGTACCGTCTGGAATTTGCGATTCGTAATTCACCTGGTATTCGTTGCGGAAGTCTTTGATTTCACCTTTCGAGGCATAGGTTCGGACTTCGCTCGAGGCACTGGTCAAAACATCCGCAGCAACGTGCAACGACAGTTTCATTCGGTCTTCGTCAAAGGTCGAACCAACTTCTATCACTGGAGAAATTACGGTCGTTTTCTGACTGTCGCTATAGTATCGAACGACGGTTGAAGCATCCGTTTCGGCATTCGCTCGTGTTGCAAGTAATGCGAAGAGTGTGAATGTTGTAAACACAAAGTCTTTTAAGTTCATAAGCCCACTTCGAGACTGACCTGAAGGCCCGTTGCAACGAGGCTGTTGTTCGAATTGTAAATCGCGGTTTGCGTGCCTGCGATGGCGAACGAGGCGAATCCCTCGAGATTATAACGAACTCCGAAAGCTGCGTTCATCATGATGTTATACGCGGTGCTGCCTGCGAAAACTCCATTCGCTTCGCTCGGCATGAAGATTCCCATGCCGTACGACACGAAACCTGAAACTGGTCCGGCTAAAAGCGCATCGTTGCCGATTTCTCCACCTGCGAAGTTGCCGGTCGTGACGGGAGTGATCCATTGTCCAAGCGCGCCCTTCACATAAAAGCCCGGACTTAAGTAGTGCATGTAACCGACGGTGTAGGCAGACTGTTTGTCGCGGTAACTGCTGAAGGTAACTTGGGCTGCTTTACTTATCAGCGAGACCGCGCCGTATTTCGAGAGCTCGGTTTCATCCTGGTCTTCGCCGCCGACACGGATCTGTGCGTTGACTGGGATAAAACCAATGGCTCGCTGGTTTTCGCCGAGTTTCACGACGACGCGGTAAAAGCGCCCGGCTTGGCTTGTGACTATAGAATTCGACGCCTTGATTTCTGTCTTGTTTGGAAGAACGGCGAGCACGCGAAATCTTTCGCTCGGACCGGAATAAACCTGAATGTCTTCTTCGATCGTCGTCAGTGTCATCGCCGCAAAAGCCTTTGACGAAGTCAGAGTCGCTATGAATGCGAGCGCGATGATGCCGACGCGAAAAGATGTCGAACTTAAGTAGGAACGGAATACTTCCACTCTCTTAGTGTCTGGAAGTCACAACGTCTGGTCAATGACGTAGGATAGAGACAACACCCCGAAAAGTGTTTTACATTCGAGGGATGGGTCCTGCGTCTCGCGTAATAATGACTGTTTCTGTCTGCTTTCTTTTCACGTTTGTGACGGTGAGTTCCGATTCGATTGCGTGGGGTCCTGCAGCATCAGCCCAAGAGGATGACGAAGCTTCAGAGTCGGACGAAGTCGATTCCGACGCCCCTGTGAAAAAAACCAGAATTAAAAAAAGTAAACGCATCAAGAAAACGGCTAAGAAGCCGCTAAAGAAGGCACTCAAGAAGAAATCGAAGAAAAAGTCGGCTCAGAAATCCGCTGACGATGAACTCGACGAAGACTCCGCGGCCGAATCGAATACGCCCGCTGAGACTTCTGAGTCTGTTGTGAACGAAGAGCAAGATCCGATCAAAATCAGTTCGAACTCACGTGAACTCGCGGTACGCGCGCTTGGAGTCGCCAAAATATCTGTCCTACCGGTGGCTCGAAAGTTCGTGCCCAAAGATCTCGAAACTCGTTTGAACGAGCGACTGGTTCAAGAACTCGCCGCGAAGACTTATTTCGAGCCACAGGCAACGGATGGAACATTTGATCTAAAAAGCCGGGCGTCAGACATCGCATTGGCGAGCAAGAAAGCGTCGACCGATGGTTTGCTCGTATTTCAGATCGGCCTTGAGCAGATCGACGGTTATATAGCCGCCGCCTCTGGTCGCCGAATTCGAACCTTCCAGTTCAAGTACCGAGTTGGCGAGCTCGAAGAAAAAAATGCAGTTTCCGTTCTCGCAGATCGGCTTATTGAAGGAGTCGTCGGTGCAATTCCGTATCGTGGTTTTGTGACCGCGAGTGAAAAGGCCGGTACTGCGACAGTCAACCTTGGAACGAATCACGGAATCAAAGAGGGCGACATTCTTGAACTATTTGAGTTTCGCCGGCCAAGCTTTCACTCGACGCACAAGCTTTTGATGGAAGTGATTGTAAAGGCAGTGAATGGACCAGCCGAGAGCCAGGTTCAAATTTTGCCGAGCGCCTCGAAAGACACGCGCATCGAGCCGTTCTCGAAAGTGAGCTTTTCCCTAGCCAAAACGACGACGGTCGCGGCGACCGACCACAGCATCGTTTCTGGTCGCTGGTGGTTCGAGTTTGGCGGCGAATTGAATTCATTCAGTGCAGAAGCGGCCGCACCGAAATATGAGTCCCGCGTTTTTAAGATCAACGGTGCACCGTTCGGATTTGCAGCTGGTGGTAACGACGTGCTGACTTTCCGCGGCGCTTTCGGCAGTGGTCGGTCGGACGTCGAGACACTCACTTTTATAGATGCCCAGTCAACGTATGCGATCTATCAGTTCGGCGGGGC
>JAYSST010000459.1:0-1345 GCA_043720435.1 Bdellovibrionales bacterium | reverse complement strand
CGAGCATCAGCACAGAAATCGGATAATAAATCGCAGGCTTGTCATAAACAGGAAGAAGCTGTTTTGAAACCGCCAATGTATTTGGATAGAGCCGCGTCCCGTTTCCACCAGCTAAAACAATACCCTTCATCTTAAACTCCTGATTCTTCGGTGACGGCTTTGACCCATGCTTGATTCTCGAGATACCACTTCACGGTCGATCCCAAACCCGCTTCGAACGAACCGTACTCTCGCTTGAAGCCGAGTTCTCGTTCCGCTTTCGCGTCGTCGATTGCATAGCGCCAGTCGTGACCTTTTCGATCTTCGACAAATTTGATAAGTTCGCGATACGACTTCCCACCTGCGCGTGGAACAACACGCGAAAGCTCATCGCAAATCGCCTCGACCACCGCGATGTTGCGCCGCTCGCTGCGTCCACCAAAGCAATAACTTTCGCCGACTTTTCCCTTTTCAAGCGCAAGCAGCACGCCACGTGCGTGATCCGCGACGTGAATCCAATCGCGGACGTTTCGTCCGTCGCCGTAGACAGGCAAGGCCTTCCCATCGAGTGCGCAGCGGATCATGTGAGGAATTAATTTTTCAGGGTATTGCCTTGGCCCGTAATTGTTCGAGCAATTGGTCACGAGCACCGGAAGTTTGTAGGTGTGAAACCAAGCGCGGGCGAGGTGATCGCCCGCAGCTTTCGATGCAGAATAGGGAGAACTTGGAGCATACGGTGTCGTTTCTGTAAACGCGCCCGTTTCGCCAAGTTGACCGAAAACTTCATCCGTCGAAACTTGCACGAACCGAAAGCCAGAGCGCGCTTCACCGACAAGTTTTTCAAAATAGCGCATCGATGCATCCAGCAACGAAAAAACACCCATGATGTTCGTCTCAACAAACTCGGCTGCCGATTCGATCGAGCGATCAACGTGACTCTCGGCTGCGAAATTAACGACAGCGGAAAACTGGTGTTGTTGAAACAATGAGGCGAGTAGACGACGATCGCAGATGTCTCCGCGAACAAATTCAAATCGCGAACGAACGTCCGCTCCGCCGGCTTTCGTGCCCGCCGCATCAACGGCGTGGTCCAGGGTCTTTAAATTACCAGCGTAAGTCAGTTTGTCGAGAACGACGATCTCGGTTTTAGGCGCACCAAGGACCAGTTCGACGAACTGACTACCGATGAATCCGGCGCCTCCGGTGATGAGAATTTTTTTAGACAAGCCGCCTCCGTGGATAGGTCTTCTTATATAGTCCCGAACCGGTACAGGTCGCAAGTCGTTGTGCCTCGAATTGAGAACCTCCTTAGCAAATAGCCGAAACGGTACTATTGAATTAAAAACGTGCGGAGTGATGACTACGA
>JAYSST010000458.1:0-8447 GCA_043720435.1 Bdellovibrionales bacterium | reverse complement strand
CAGCCCGCTTCTGAGCGAGTTCGTTCTCTTCTTCTACAAGCCGCCTGAGGTTTTCAAATTCATTTTGTGAATAGCAGCTTCGCTTACGGGGCAGCGGTAACTTGAAGTTGGCTTCCACAGGAACCGCAGGCTGTGCCGCCTGTCCCTGAGTCTCAATTGAGGTGAATCCTGCTAGCAGAGAAACAAGAATCACCTGTGGAATGATCAAAGAGTTGGTCCGTAATCGTGTGACGGCGTACGAACAACGAGCCGAGCGCTCGACGAGGTAGGTTTTTTTAACGTCACGCCGACTGGAAGGCGTCGCGGTAGTGAAAATGTAAACACGCTTCCGCCTCCAAGCAGATTTTTTTCGACGCGAACCGTGCCCCCGTGAGCACTGATGATCGTCTTCACTATCGCGAGCCCGACGCCGGGACCCTGATCGGCGGTCTTTTTCGCCTGCCAAAAGTTCTCGAATATAGACGCGAATCGCAATTCAGAGATTCCGGGCCCCGAATCGATGACGCTGATGTTGGCGAATTGCGCATCGCTCTTTAGTTTCACCTGCACGCGTCCATTTTTGGAGCTGAACTTGATCGCATTGCCCACAAGATTTGATAGTACCCGCATAACGCGCTCGCGATCGACGTAAGCTAAAATCGACGGATTGACGGCATCAAATTGAAGTGTCACGTCACGCTTTTTCGCAAGAGGTTGCAACATGGCTTGCGCTTCTTGAAGGACGCCCGCAACCGGGAGTTGCTCGAGTCTTAAAGTGAATGCGCCCATATCGGCGCGCTTTTGATCAACAATGTCCGAAATGGCCGAATTAATTTCGCCGACAACACTTTGAACAAGTTCAGCAGGCTCTGGCGCGAGTCCTTTTGCAATTGCTCCGAGATCCGCCAGTGGCTCCTTCATGTCGTGAGCGACCGCCGCGATCACTTCATCGCGGTCGAGCGCTGACTTCTGAGCATCGGCGTACAGGCGATCCCGAACTCGCTGTTGCGAACGGCGACTCACCAACAGCCAAATCACAAGAATCGTTGTGCAGAGAAAAATCGCTGAAACGGCAGTCATGAACCAAAGCATGTTTTTGGGAATCTGCGCTTGCGCCTCTATCCCCGCTTGGCGAGCACGAGCGCGCGCCTGCTCGAGACTAGCATTTTGAAGTTTCGCAATCTTATCGAACTGTTCGTTGAGCTGTGAAAGTAAAGGACTTGTCTTCGACTGGTAAAACTGTGCGACGATTTTCGACTCGGTCAGGTTTTCACGAAACTCGATTCCCTGATTGAAGAAGTCCTGCTCTTGCAGCTGAATATTTTCGATGGCCTTTACGATTTCACTAATTTCCGGCAGTGGGTTTTCTTGTACAAACTTTGCCATTCCATCGCTTAAGCGCTGCTTGTCACTTTTCTGCTTATCAAAAACAGATGTCGAACCAAGCAAAAAATAAGCACGGCTGTTTGTCATCGTTGATTCGGCAAGACTTCGAAGCCGCTCGAGTTCGATGACTGCGGCGGCAGAATTTACGTCCATCAGTGCCGCATTTGCCGCGACAGTTTGCCTTAAGTTTACCGAGGCCTGCCAGCTCACTGTGAGCACGCCGACAAAAAGGACGACGAGGGCCGTAAGGATGATTCCGATGAGACTGAGCTTTTTGAATGCGTGAACAGCTTTTTCCATCTTGATCGACTAACAACTGGCAATTGCGGGTTCAAACAAAAAGTCGCCCGATTCGGTCGCGATTTTACGTATGCAAAGTACCTGCGTCTTGAGGGCCTTTGATTAACGTTTCGCGTCTAGCCGCACCGCTATTTCCCGCCGAATTCGAAAGGGAAGCGGATGTTCGCTTGGACGCCGGCAGAGTTGAATTTCTCGTAGCTGTCCGAGATCTTTGTCGTTGCTCCGCCGTCGATCTTCGACTCATTCCATGTGTACATGAGGTACTCGACGCTCACCGATACGTGTTTGATCAATTCCTTAGTTCCGCCGAGTTTCAAAACCATGATGTTTACTGTGGTCTTCGGTGTTTGATCGTCGACAGTACTTCCTGTTCCGACGCCGATATAACCGACGATTTTTTCGGGGAATTCATAACCGATGATTCCGACATAGGATGTCGTCGTCCATTTTCGCGTCACACTAGTGCTTTCGGTTTTAATATCTTGGTGGGCCATTTGTACTTCGGCGCCAAGGCGAAATTTCGAAAAGATGTAGCCGAGCTCTGCGCCGTATAACAAACCTGCGATCGCCTGCTTGTCACTTGTTCCACCGAAGGCCGGCTTGAATTGGTACTCGGTCTGCACTGCCAGTAGTACGTGCAGAGTGCGCCTTGTCGTATCCTTAAGCTCGAGTTAAAATAATTAAAACACTGTGCGCATGGGTCTCTAGAGTTCGCAAGTTTGCCGAGCATCTTGGCGCTCGAAAGTTGTTGAAACTGTCGAAGTCTCAGCCGGCTGAAAACTGACTCAACACACCAAAAATTTTTCGACGTTCGATTTTGCTAGGGAAATTCATCTCAAAACGTAGCGCGGGTTCGGAATGCTAAGTCGGTACGCGGAGATCGCGCAGCTTCGCTAATTCAAACGAACGGCCTTAGTATCTAATTCAAGGATCATTCCCATGATCTTTGGAGGCCCAGATGAATGAACAGATGAATGAACAGATGAACAAGATGTCGTCGCAACTAAAAGTGGTTTTGTTCGCCATTACAATCGGACTTCAAGGTTGTGGTCAGGCACCAAGTTCGAATCTGGCTGTTCAAACTGACGCTTCGGCCTTCGACAAGTCGTCGGCTTCGCTTGGTGCTGAGGTTGATTCCGATAAAAGTCGCAGCTGCGACGATCCGAATTTGAACACTCCGTCGCGAGACGAAATGTGCTTACTCTCGAAAATTAGTCTGGCGACCGCCAATTACAGTCGCATGTCGCTTTCGGGCGGAGCAACGGTACAAGGTGACGTCTTCACGGGCTTGCGATCCCAGCTTCGGCTCAGTGGCAACGCTCTCGTCAACGGCCAAGCTCTAATTGGCCATGGAACCGACGTTAGAGTTACCGGTCGAGCCGGCATAACAAACGGAGTCTCTAAAGCATCTACGGATGTATGGCAGCATGCTCGCGACCTTTCTCTAAAGATGGCGCGTCTTGCTCCAACCACGCGCGTGTCAGAAATCACGCGTTCAGCGATCTTCCGCGGGAACGGCGGAATAAATGTAATTCATGTTGGACGGGATTTCAGACTGTCTGGCGGAGACGCAGTGCTCTTATCGGGAACTGCGCAGGACATTTTCGTCTTCAACATCGAAGGTGCGGTTTCGATTTCTGGAAATGCGAGCTTGTTGCTTGACGGCGGAGTGCTCGCCGCAAATGTTTTGTTAAATATCAAAGGTGACGGGCGCGCTTGCTCGGATAAAAAAATCAAACTTTCTGGAAATGGCCGTGTGCATGGAACGATATTAGGCGTCGAGCGAGATATAAGGATCTCGGGTAACGGACGACTTGTTGGAGCGGCAGTCGCCGGTCGCCAACTTTCGGTTTCCGGTAACGGATTCGTATTGGAAAACGCGACTTTCTGCGCACCAAAACCACCGACTCCGACTCCAACACCTGCGCCAACTCCGGCACCAACTCCGATGCCGACACCGATGCCGACACCGATGCCAACTCCAATGCCGACACCGATGCCAGCTCCAATGCCGACACCTGTACCAACACCTGCGCCAACGCCAACCCCGGCACCAACACCGATGCCGACACCTGCGCCAACTCCGGCACCAACACCGATGCCAACACCTGCGCCAACACCCGCACCAACACCTGCGGTTGTGATCACGGGCTTAAAAGTCGAGGAACAAACAAACTCGACGATCTCGCTCAGCTGGGCGACGAGCGTTGCTGCGACCGCACAAGTGAGCGTGACCAACACAGTGACCGGTGCGTCGACGATGACGCCGCTCGATCCGGTGTTGCGATCCATGCACTACATCGTCATCCGGGACCTCAGTCCGAACACCCGTTATAGGATGCAGGCGACATCCGTGACAGCCAACGGAGATAGAGTGACTAGCCAAGAAATCTTCTGGACGACGGACGCGTTCTAAGTAAAAGCTGCTTCGATGACTGAAAGCGAATTTGAAGGAACTCTCGTTTTAGAAAAACTCGCCGAGATCGGCCAGGTCGATGCATTCTTTGAAGCGGTCGATACCGATGATTTCGCGACAGCGAAACTAATTATGAAACAGGCGAATATCGATTTCGAGACGATTGCGATGGTCCTCCAGAAAATGAGCGACGGTGACTGATCAAGCCGATTTGAAAAAATCGAATTTCCAGCAGCTGTATCAAGAGATGTTTTCGGCTAAGCAGATTGGCGATGTCCACCTGGCGGAAGCGCTCATGATTCAGATGGAAGCGCAGAGAAACAGTGAACTGCCGAAACCTAGAGAAACGGCCCTTCGCTCAATACTCTCGCTGCTTCCTCCCTTTGCTTCGGAGGTTCTCGGAAAATCTCAAGCTGAACTTGGCTTCATTGAAAGATCCAACTGCATCAACGCTGCTTTCAATTTTCACGATATCTCGGCTCGATGGGAAGCCTACTCGACAATCGATTTTCTTGTGCGAATACAAAATGACTTTGTGCAACTCTCCAACTCCGAGCCTTTTCAGTTCGGCGATCTCGCCGTGATGTGGTCACGGACGGGTGGGAGCTGGGACGGTCAAACAATCGACGTCCATCAGATCAATAGGGAGGACTCCGAATTCCCTTATGGACTTGTATTTGACCACATCGTCGTTCGGCTTACCGACGACCTAGTTTTTCACAAGCCTGATCCAACACACGAGAGCCGTTACCAGATAGATTATTTGACCTCGGTCATCGCCTTGACGGTTGCAAATCGCGGATTCGAAGTATCTTTCCATCGCACTAAAAAGCTAGCCCCAGCTCGAAGGTAAAACTCGAAACATGGTGCGAGGTCCAACGATCAACGGGCATATGTTCGTCGCGATATGCGACACCAAGGGTGAAAGCGTACACGCGCCATTCTGTTCCAATTGCGAACTGCTGGGTACCAAGACTTAACTGGTTTGAGAACAGATCATCATATTCATAAACGCCCGACCAAGAAAGTCCGTGCAGAAAATCAACCATGTCGCGGTTGTACGTGTAGTGAATCGTGCTCCGCAAGTTTTTGATCATAAAGACGTTTGAGGTGAAACCGACATCGATCAGCGGCGGAGTCGGCATGTGTGCGCCATGCAGGTAAACCGCGATGTTTGACAACATGAGTGAGAACTCTGGTTCCCACTCGGACTTCCACGCGTAAACAATTCCAGGTTCTAAATACAGCGCCCGTTGTTTTTCGACTTTAACTAAGTCGGGATTCGTTGCGGCATCCAAAGCGTCAAACCGTTGAAAGACAAATTCCCGATGCAGGTATCGAGTCTGGAGTCCAAATCGCAGGCGTTCATCTTCGGACGAGTAGAGGCCGACCTTTCCGAACATTTCCGTTTCTTTGAAGGCGTGAACCGAGATATCGGGATAAGCGGGGTTTCGTCTTAAATAAGCGATGCCTGCTCGTAGTGGGACGATGCCGACCGCCCACCAACTTCGCTGATACCAAATTGAAGAAGCCGCCTTTGCGATGAATTGCGAATTCTGATTTAACAAACTCTCAGCAACCGAAGTAGAATCTTCTTTCTCTAGCTGTTTACGATAATCATTTACGGTGTTGAGTCGATCGTTGGCGATTAAGTTGACACGAAATATTCTTTTGTCGTCAGTCGCTAATTGCGCCGGGTTGCAGGCGAGATCGAGGTTCGTCGCTCGCAGCGAATAGCATGATCTTCCCAGCACGATGTGTGGAACTGTCAACGCGGGACTGTCGTGGAAAAAATTAGGAACGCCGTCGACGCTGGCGTTAGCGACGGTCGCCAAAAATGATCCGAGAATGAAAAAGGTGAGATTTCGTATTACATACATTCGAGATAATTCAGTTTCAGGATAAACGGCATTTTAATAAGCGGCTTGCCGAGTTCTGGAACTAGGCTTTCACGAATATCCTGATTGATTTCGCTGATTTTTTTCTGTGTCGCCTCCAGCTCCGCCTTTTTATCCGGATTCACTAGGCTTAGCAGCGAATCTTTTAAAATTTCCTGCAGGTCGCGCTCGACATTAACGAGCCATTCATCGAGAGACCTAGGGGTAATCTGACAGTCGCGCGTCGGCTTCAGCCGGTATTGGCCGTTGAATCTATGTTTAAACACCACGAGTTTTAGCAGGGCTCGGTACAGAAATCCTCCGGTCGGCAAATCGGGGACATTCAAAATCTCGATGGCGTACAAGATGTCGGCGAATCCGGTCGTAACAGTCGGAGCCGAATTGAGGGCGGTGAATATCAGTCCGGCTTGAATGTTCAGTTTCGCCACGCCGCCGTTCGCATTCGTCTCGCGACTTTGCGCCACGATCACGCGCGCGAAATCAGTGAAGCCCGCGAGATACAAACCATTCCGACCCGCGAGGGCCGACGCCAACACGAGCCGAGTCTTCGGCGTCGGGTTTTGGCTCATCTGAAAGCTTAGAGTCTGAACTGCATCTGCGTTGCGTCCTTGATCGATGAGCGCCGTCGCCTGCTCATTTGCTCCTGCGCCGGAATTGCGCGAACAACCCTGCAAAAGGAGGAAGACGAATAATAAGATAAAACCACGATCGGCGCTTCTCATTCGGCCTGACTCAGCAATAGAGGTGCCACGATAACGCGAGGAATCAGACTTGCTCTGAGAAGATGTTTCCACGCGCAGATGGTGTGATCAAAGAAAGGACGACCTTGAAAAAATTAGTAGGCGCTACACTTTGTTGCCTCGTGTTTTCAGCTCAGTCACTGAACGCGCAAGACGCGGGCACGCTTCAGGGAGTCTACCGAATTGAACACGTGCAGGTCATCGCCAGCTACGAACCGGCGACCCAGCATTACGTGGTTACGGCAGCACGGACGCAGATTACTGGAGAGTCGCGAGGTAAGGGCATCTTTCGGGAATCATCGAAGCATCCGGTCAATCTGTTGTCGACGAAAGTGATCGGCAAAGAAATTGTGGGCCACGCGAATATCGTCCTTATAGCGGAACATCCGGATCGTCTCGCTGTGACTTTTAAAATATTTTTGAATGAGCGGCTGAAGGGTACTCTGGTGCGCGGAGCCTCTGAGTTTGTTCTGCCGGTCCAGTTGATCGACGGAACCTTACAAGATTTTTCGCAGGGGAAAACGATAAAAGTCCAAACGACGGCTGCCGCTGCGGAGATTTTCCAGAATGAAGTGGCGAAAGGCCTGGATCAAGTTTTTGCCAATGTGAATAGTCGAGAAGTGGTTTCTGACGATTTCAATCAGCTGCAGGCGTCGGTCGTCGTGCGATTGAGCGCACCAATCGTCATCTTGATTAGCAAACAGCAACTCGTAATCGACAGGATCACAACAGACTACCGGCTCTCAGCTCGCGTAAAGTTGTAACGACTCAAATCTATGCCGTAATTATCTGACATTCGATTTCGTATGGCGTAAGCGCCGTCGTGCGGAGTCCGTTCTCTTGTTCCACCCATGCTGTTAAATACGGCGCGTTCCAGATTAAGCGCGGTAAGTAGGGTCACGATGAACGTGATCGGAGGGCGACGCGGTAATCTTTCATCGTGATAACATTCAAAAACTATAATCGTATCTTGGCAAGCCGGTAAAACCGTACTTAATAGAGATCGTGACTACAAACGATGTTCTGCGAAGCATGCGCTACATGCTGAAATTCAATAGCGCAAAAGTTGTCGAGATTTGCAATTTAGGCGGATATCTCGTGACCAAAAACGAGATACACGATTTTCTGCGAGGAGATGAAGACCCCGAATTCGTCGTTTGCCCAGACGAAGTCGTCGCTTACTTCCTCGATGGATTGATCTTCAACAAACGCGGAAAAGACGAGAATAGGCCACGACCGCCGATCGAACTTCCGGTGACAAACAATCTTGTTCTTAAAAAGTTGCGAGTAGCGTTTCAACTGCGTGAAGAAGATATGATCGAGTTGATTCAATCAACAGGTACCTTCAAATTCGGAAAAGCTGAGTTGTCGGCTATCTTGCGAAAAAAAGATCACCCTAATTATCGCGAGTGCGGCGACCAAGCACTTCGCTACTTTTTGAAAGGTTTAACGACGCGTCTTGCTTTGCCAGAAGTCGCAGAGCCCACCGACGCCTGAAGCTCAGCGCCCAACATTCCACCAAACGTCATCCATTCGGGCGTGGGCGTTGATGAAACTCCATCGTGATGTTGGAGGCAGCGGCTCTGAGTTTGCACTCGCTGCTTGCACGAGCGCAATGCAGAGGAGGCGGCGTGAAGCACTTTTTGGTCCTTTTTATTTTCGCATTATCCTTTGTAGTTCATGGGGCCGTCGAGCCCCCAAAAATTCCACCGCAAGCAGCTACGTGTC
>JAYSST010000457.1:0-1349 GCA_043720435.1 Bdellovibrionales bacterium | reverse complement strand
CTCTTCTCGATTGATGGTGGAACACAAAGCGTCATAAGTGGATAAAAAAGGGATCCAATCAAACCCAAGACCTTCTTAAGATTTTAGTTATCGACGCTAAAAACTTGAGAGGAAGGTTTGATGGACCCCAATTGGGAATCTACGGAAAAATTCATTCTTTTGCCAGAATTGAAAGTACTGACGCACTGGCAAAGTGGGAAATTTCGAACCCATTATAAATGCGAGAAAGAATCTGCGTTTGAGGTGTGTCCAAAGTGCGCCACGAAATCTTTTTCCGTGCACGACCGACGATGGGTGAACGTTAAAGATGCGCCGATTAGAGGTACCGGAGTCTCGCTTCGAATTCGGAAAAGACGATTCAGATGCCCAGCTTGCAAAAAGGTTTTTACCGAACCAGTTCCCGGAATTCGAAAAGGTTTCAAAACGTCTCAACGTTTTAGACGAAGCGTTCAGTGGGCTTGCGAAAACTTCACCGATCTGAAACGCGTAAGCCGTGCGTACGCTTGCTCCAGCGGGCTACTCTACAAAATCTACTATGAACAACTCGAAAGAAAACTTCGTGAAAGACAAAACAATCCGTGGCCAAAAACGATCGGCATCGATGAACACTCCTTCAGGCGCGGAAAGTACGGCTGCGAATTTGCCACCATCCTTGTCGACTATCCGAATAAGAAAATCTTTGAACTCGGCGAAGGAAAAACGGCTGACGGATTAAAACATACCTTCGCTCACGTCGCCGGACGCGAGAACGTTCGAAATGTTATTCTAGACATGAGTGACCCGTTTAAAAAATTCGCACGCGAAATGTTCCCGCAAGCACAGATCATCGCCGATCACTTCCACGTTATTCGTTTACTAAACCCGATAATCAACAAAGCCCGCACCGAAATCACCGGCGACAAAAGATCAAATCCCGTTCGAAAACTTTTACTAATGAATGGAAAACGACTTCAATATTTTGAACGACGAGCCTTGCAAACATGGCTCGAGCTGCATCCCAAATTAAATGAGCTTTACCACTTCAAAGAAGCGATGCACGGGCTCTACCGCTGCCGCGGCCACCAGCGCGCGCGGCGCGCGCTGGTGGGTCTTTTGGATCGCATGGCGCATTCGAAATTGCCCGAGATCCATCGGCTCAGAAAAACGCTGATGAAGTGGCGCGAAGAGATTTTAAATTACTTTTTAACGGGTCTAACGAATGGACGAACAGAAGGTTTTAACGGACTCGCAAAACTGTTGCAGAAGCGGGCCTTCGGATTTAAGAGCTTTCGGAACTACAGACTTCGATTGCTAAGTCTTTGAAGGTATTGGGATTTGGACGAAGTTCCACCATCGAGTGAGTAGAACCG
>JAYSST010000456.1:0-3270 GCA_043720435.1 Bdellovibrionales bacterium | reverse complement strand
TCATTCCGGTATTGATCTTCAAATGAACATCCACAGGACGATGCAGACGACCAGCGCCTCGTCGTCTTTCGATTGCCGTAACCAGACTTTCCAGATTATCGCGCGAACTTAAAACTGGTGTCAGATCCTTTTCAAGCATGACTTCGGCACCATCGGTGTCGAACAAACCAAAGTGAAGAACACGACCGGCGTCACCGTTCTCACGCAAGTGAAGACCTTCTTCAATCAGGCCCACGCCGAGATTTTCGGCACCTTCACTTCTAAGTCTAGCTGCAATGACGATGTCGCCATGTCCGTAAGCATTTGCTTTTACCATAGGACAAACAAAGGCGCCGCGCGCGACAGTGCTTTTAAGTATCCGAAAATTGTCCGCGATTTTTCCGAGATTGATCACCGCGACTGTTGGTCGGTGACGAGAAGAAATAACGCTGATCACGATTCACCCGGCGAAAGTACGGGCTCGAAATCAGGCTGAAATCCCAGTGGGACTTCAGACACCATGACTCGAATTCCACCTTCGCCGCTTGAACCTTTCAACAACCCGGACCAGGCCGCCGCTAATGCTTCGTCCATCGCGGTCATAAGCCCATCGGCGTCGCCACTGAGCCGCGGATATTCCGCGACCCCGGCCCGAGCTTTCAACTTCGTAACCTGCGCGGATTCGAGCGCTGGCAACTGCAGTCGTTCAATCAAACGACACATTCGATCGATGACTCCGACGGACTCTGCGACCGAAGTGTGCGGCATCAGCACCGCGAATCGGCCACGCTCGACTCGAGCGACGTAATCGGTTCCCCGCAAAGCGCGGCGCAAGGTAGCGCCGACAACTCGCAACACGGCCTCATACGACGCGCCAAGCTTCGCCTCGAGATCGGTTCCAGAATTTTCACCAATTTCAATCGCCGCGGCCGACAAGGGGTGCCGCAATCGGCGGGCGCGCATACACTCAAAGTCGATCGTTTCAACGAGCGCCTTTTTGTTTGGTAGTCCGGTGCCGCGATCGACTCTTTCAAGCGCGTGCCGATCGCGAACTGCTTCAAGGCGAGACCAAGTTAGATCAAACAAAAACGATATCGCTTCAAACTCGTCTTTTCCACTGGGCTCGACGTTTTCTCCTATGAAAATGAAGAGTCCAGTTGGTTCGGTAGGTGATCCATGAAGCAATGCCGTAAACTCGTTTGCCTTAAAAACGTCGCGAACAAACTCGCGCATCGGCGCAAGACCGGCGACGTTTTTTAACGACTCGGTACTTTGCACGGGAAATCCTAGCCCTCGAAGTCGAGCGTCGATGATTCCAGTCAGTTGTGAAACGACAAATGAACTGCGAATAGAGACCCAGCGCATGTAAATCACTGGGCGATTATCAATCACGCGCGAAAACGCCGAGGCAGCTGTCGTCAACACTGAGTCGAGATCGCGCACCCGAGAAAATTCTTGAACACAAGCATAGAGTCGGTCGCGGACAGCGACAGGATCTTTAGAATCTTTCGGTCGCGCTTTTTCGAAACGATCTTTCCAATGCTCGGTTTCAAATTGGAAAAAAAGTCGTTTGCACGCACGATCGACTGCGAGCTCAAGGGCATTTCGCCGAGCAACCAATTCGTGATCTTCACCTGGAAAACTCCAAACGTCCCAGATGGTCGCTTGCGGTTGCACATCAGGGTTTGAGAATTCGAGTGCGAGATCGCGCGCCCGCTGTAACGATTCTAAATCGCCCTCCGTGTGATGAAACAGAACCTGAATCTCGCGGCTGACAGCACGCAATTTGATTGCTGTCGCCCTTGCTTCTGAAACGGGCTCGACGGCGACCAAGGCCATGTGCGGAGGCTGAGCGTCGGCGAAACTAGCGGCTGAATCCGGTGCCGCGGCAATTTGCACGCTGCCAAACCCGAGCTCAGTTAAGAGGTCTAACATTAGCTCGCGTCGGCGGTCGTCGCGGTCCACGATCAACACATGAAAGTCGCGGCGTTGGTTCGCGGCTTCTAATGAAGTTCCTGCCGACACTCCTACCCCCGACGAATCGGTCGGATGCCGATCGTTTCGGATTTGGCCGCGTCTTTTGCTTGGATATCTCGGCCAATGATTTGGGTCGGTTCACTGACAACCGTTGCCTCAACCTGCGAATCAATCTCGGCCAGTTCGCCGAGTCCGACTTTACCGTTATCAAACGACCATGCTTCGTCTTCGTCATCCTCCGCACCGAATCGGGGTGATGGAGGCAGCGCGCCCGCGTGTTCAGCTGACAATGGAACTTTCCCACCGAGAGCGTGAGCTCCCTCTTTCGCGAAGTCGATCAGACCGTTTGTATTGAGAACCGAGTTCGCGGTCTCTTCAAACATTTCTACTTTCACTGGACGCTTCGCAAATGAATCGCGTTCGCTCGTAAGCACGGGCCACTGAAGGGTCACTGTAGTTCCATCGCCGGGAGCACTTGAGATTTCGCAAGTACCACCATGCGCCTGCACGATCGATCGCACCGTCGCGAGTCCTAGACCGCGTGCCTCAGGATCTGTAAAGTTGCGAAAAAATGGATCGAAGGCTTGCGCTTTAGTCTCGCGATCCATACCAACGCCATTGTCGGTTACGGTTAGCTTCACGTGATCGCCAGCATCGTCGAGTTTCACATTTATTTTTTTCGTTGGTCGACCGATCAAAGCACGTTGCGCATTCTTCAAAACTTCTTCCAGCACTTTTCTTAGCGGGCCCTCTCGCCCGTGAATCAAAGGTACCGAAGCAGTGTGTGGACGCAACGAAATGCCATCTTTTTCGAATGCCGACTGATGTGCCTCGACAACAGTCGAAACGAGTCGATTCAAATCGGCTCGCTCATCTTCGGTCGGCGCCATCGAATTCGACGAAAGCTGACTGAGGTCATCGATCATTTCTTTTGCTCGCCGAACGTCGCGATCGACTGCCGCGATGTGCTCGGCGATTTCATCCATGGTGTCTTCAGAGGGATCGTCCTGAACTTTTACTTTAGCGAGTTGTACGTGAGCCATTGCCGCGAGCAACGGTTCTTTCATCGAACGTTCGAGGCCAGCAACGAAGCGGCCGATGAAGGCAGCCCGATCAACGGCAACGCTTGCTTGCGACAGCGCAAATTCAGATGGCGGTCTTTCGGACTTTACCGCGCCTAGTTCGTCATTTTTATTTTTGTATTCTTCAGGAAGTTCGAGCGTGTTTGGACCGTACTTCGAACCCAAGCGTGCCGCATTCGGCCGACCGTTATCGATGCTTGAGAACGCTCGTTTCATCGGTCTAAAAGTCAGC
>JAYSST010000455.1:0-1351 GCA_043720435.1 Bdellovibrionales bacterium | reverse complement strand
TTACGAATCTTCCGATTGATGCTGTTCCGGACATTACGAATGTCCAAGTTCAAGTGAATACTCCGGTCTCGGCGCTAAGTCCTGAGGAGATAGAACGGACGGTGACAGTTCCGGTGGAAACTTCGCTGAACGGAATTCCAGGTGTGACGCAAGTTCGCTCGATCACTCGATTCGGAATTTCACAAGTCACGGTGACGTTTGAGGACGACACGGATATCTATCGCGCGCGTCAGCTGGTGACTGAACGACTGAGAGGGGTCGGAGAACAACTCCCTGCCGGAGTCAGTCCGACCCTTGGACCCGTGTCATCCGGACTCGGAGAAATTTATCACTACGTTATCGAAGCAGAGAAGGCTGCAGCAGGCGACGATCGCTTAGCACAGCTTGCCGAGCTGAGATCGCTGCAAGACTGGTACATCAAGCCGCGGCTGTTGTCGGTTAAAGGCGTCGCTGAAGTGAATACGATCGGCGGGCACGAGAAACAATATCTGATCGAACCAGATCCGCGAAAAATGGCCTCGTTAGGCGTTCATTTCTCGAACATTGAGGATGCGATAGAGGCGGCAAATAAAAATGCGGGCGGAGGGTACGTTGAACAAACGGCCGACCAATTTCTCGTTCAAGGGTTTGGCCTCTTCAAAAATCTCGATGACATTCGAAGTGTTGCCGTTAAATCGCTGGAAAACGCACGAGTCATTTCGATCGGTGATATCGCCAAAGTGAAAATCGGGCGAGAACTTCGAAATGGCGCGGCTCTTCACAACGGCAAAGAAGTGGTTCTTGGTACAGTGCTAATGCTTCTCGGCGAAAATTCGAGATCGGTATCGATTCGAGTGGCCGATCAAATCGAAGCGATTAAACAGGGACTGCCGCCTGGCTACAAGATAGAGGCTGTCTACAATCGCTCTGATTTAGTCAACGCGACACTCAGCACGGTCGAGCACAATCTGCTGATGGGTGCCATACTTGTCATCATCATTCTCTTCCTGCTCGTTGGAAATCTTCGAGCCGCACTTATTACTGCGATCGTCATTCCGCTCTCATTGCTCTTTACTTTCATTCTTATGAGACGCTTCGGAATATCGGGAAATCTTGTGAGTCTCGGAGCGCTCGATTTTGGAATTATCGTTGATGGGGCGGTCATCGTTCTCGATAATTGCGTTCGCCACCTTCATGAACGAGCGAAGTCCGCAAAACGCGCGCTGACCCCACGTGAAGTGAACGAAACTATCCACGATGCAACTCTCGAGATTCGAAAGTCTGCGGGCTTCGGCGAACTCATTATCGTTGTCGTCTTTCTTCCGGTTTTTGCGTTTGTCGGAATTGAAGGGAAGATGTTTATTCCGATGGC
>JAYSST010000454.1:0-1351 GCA_043720435.1 Bdellovibrionales bacterium | reverse complement strand
AGATTCCGTTTTGAATTGCCATCCGCTGCAAGCCGTTCTCGCCGTTCGATTTCTTGGTCTGCCGAATGCTCGACCCGCGCTTTAAATTCCTTCGACGGTTTTTCTTCAAACCAGTTCGGGCTGTTCATGCTTGATTCCGACGTAGGGGAGCAAGTTGTTCGAGCAAGGTTTGGCGACCGCGGTGTATGTGAGTTTTAACTGCGCCGACTGACAAGCTCATCGCAATAGCGATTTCCTCGTAAGTCAAATTTTCGATCGTAAGTAGCGAAAGTGCGGTTCTTTGTGCCGCTGGCAGAGCGTCGATCTTTGCACGAATGCTGACGGCCTGACCTTTGGCTATGAGGTTCCCGAGAATATCAGCATCGGCCGACCATGTTTGTTCGCCGAGATCCGAATCGTCTGCTTTTTCGTTATCGAATTCGAGCCATGATTTTCGGGTGCGAAGAATGTTGAGTGAGGTATTTCGAGCAATGGTCAAGAGCCATGGTCGCAGCTGATTTCGGCATTCATATGTAGATGCGTTTTTTAAAACTTTCATCCAAACATCCTGTGCCACATCTTCGGCAAGCGATCGGTCTGTTAAGAGTCGGGTGCAGTATCCGAGCACCAGTCCGCCGTGCCGATCGAAAAGAAGGCGGAAGGCTTTTTTCGACTCTCCCGACTTCGAACCTTCAGTCAGAAGTTTCATCAGAGAGTCATCGCTTGGGTCACCCACTTGAAATCGCTTTCTTCAGATTATTCGCAGTAGCCTAGTGAGAGTGTGCGAGTGGTTCCGTCTTTTGACAACTCAAGCGAGCCACAACCATTGAAAGTTATCGAACTTGTTCCCGTGACCGAACCTGTGTAGGTCGCATCGAGTCGACCCGAAACCGGGTGGCAGCAAAGTGCAGTCCAGACCAAGGGCTGGCTTGCGTTTGCTGCGAGCGTCGCAGTGAAACCTGCCACGTTGTGATTTACTTCAACGACGCCTGACGAAATGGTTCGTCCCGAGCGTGTCAGGCTGTTGGTGATGGCGATCGGTGTCGTTGTTCGTGCGGACACGTCAAAGAGTGTATTTCCATTTCGCGTGCCGATCTTATGTTTGCCTAAAAGTTCGACTGTCCAATCGGATGCACCAGTGTGACTCAGTCTACCGCCGCCACCGATTTGGGTTCCGCGATAGTCTGCACGAAGGGCCGACGTGGTCTGGATCGCGCCGCCTCGTGGTCCCGATACGGTGTGGTTGTAGGTGCGTGTTACGTTTTCACCGACGCCTAACGAGCAGCTATTGTTCGAGTAAGTGAGAGTAACGTTGCCCGAGAGCGTGAAGCCGCGGGCGGCAATTGCACAGCTCGAATAAGTCACGGTCTTC
>JAYSST010000453.1:0-1351 GCA_043720435.1 Bdellovibrionales bacterium | reverse complement strand
CCGGCCGGGTCGGAAATTTTCGTCGCAGCAGCTCGGTCATTAAATAAGTTTGATGGGGGCCCGTTCTTTCGTCAGATTCGGCGGTAAAGAGAATTGCGCCACCGAGCGTCGTCATCTTGTTGACGTTTCGCGCCGGCGACCAAGACCGCAATTTTCGTCGTGTCGATTTTGAATCGACAATTTGTCCATGACGATCTCGCCCGAATCCGAGGTCGTCCCAGCCGATCGATCCATGATAATCGGTAAGATAGTAATCGGTATCGGTGACGCCGACGATCGGCACGAAAATATCGATGTCCGAAGAGAAGTGGGTCATCACGACATTCGTGAGCATTCCCCCATAGGATCTTCCCGCAGCGACCACTGGGACATTCCCGGCATGGAGTGATTTCAACGAACGTGCTGCCCAGGCAACATCCGCGGCCGACGCAAGGCGATTTTTCATGCCCAATTTATACCAGTCCGCGCCTTTTTCGCCGCCGCCTCGCACGCCGACAAGAGCGACTGCGCCGCCTAACTCCAACATGTTTTGAAATTTGATGTTGTAGGTCGAAGCGTTAACGACTCCGTTGGAACCATAAAAATACAAGTAATAGAACTTCGGAACTCCGGCGCCTTTTTTCGAATAAACTTGTAGAGGCACCTCGGTACCATCGAAGCTCTTGAAATTCATGATACGGGATTCGATCAGGTTGCCGTTGAAGTCAGGTGTTTTTGCGTTGGGCAGAACCGATACGGCGCGAGTCGAAAAGTCGTAACTCAAAGTAATAGGTGGGGTCTCGAGAGCGCTATAAACAAACGAGATGCTTCGGCTTTGGATCCCACCGTTGACAGAGGCGGGAAGGGCTCCTCGACCGGAAAGTTTCTGCGTACCAGCAGCGAACCCGGCTAATGAGATGCGGTCCAGTTCTTTCCCTTGCAGATCAAAAAATCGCAGCGAGTATTCAAAATTCGAGCTGAAATATTGAGCGACGATTAAATCGCCAACTCTTTGTGCCTGAGCGAGCACTTCGTTCGACGCGGGCACGAGTGTTCGCCGCTTCATTGGATTTCGGATCGAATAGGCGACGAGGCCATAGTGGTTACCGGGCTCTGAAGAGACGGCGATCACGTCTTGCGACGTCGCCGTAACGAAACGACCGACGTGTCGATGTGAACGAACGATATCTGTCCATTTGAAGCTGCCGTCTGCACGCGGCACACCAACGAACATGGTCAGTTGGTGAGCGAAGCCTAGCTTTGTTCGATGAGCGACGAGCATTCGTGTCCCGGGAATTTCGTCGACCGAAAAGTTTGTGCTCTTCAGTTCATTCTTGAAGACTATGACATCGTGAGTCGGATCGTCGCCGAT
>JAYSST010000452.1:0-1352 GCA_043720435.1 Bdellovibrionales bacterium | reverse complement strand
ATGACGAATGCGAAACGACCGATTTATCAAATAGTTCTGATTCGCGGTCTTGCACGAGAAGCGCGTCACTGGGGCAAATTCACCGACGAATTAAAAAGCGCTTACGATGAGCAGGGTATCGACGCCCGGATCGAAACGATTGATCTTCCTGGTTGCGGTCGACATTCCGAAATGCACTCGCGACTGACGATTGATCAGACCGCCGACTTCGCACGCGAGAAGCTGAAAGAGATTCTAGTGCGAGAGGGTGAAAATGGTTTGAAACCCGCCGATCACAGGCGTCTTGTCGCGATCAGTCTTGGGGGAATGGTCAGCGCAAGCTGGTTATCCAGGTACCCGACGGACTTTCACTCGGGCGTCTTGATCAATTCCTCGTTTCGCGGAGTTTCCAAAGTTTACGAGCGACTTCAGTGGAAGTCGTGGTGGCGTGTTCCGTTCATCCTTAAAAATCGCGACATCGCCAAACGCGAAGCGAGCATTCTGGAATGGATCTCGAATGACGAATCGAAACGTCGTGAGGCGCTTCCACTTTGGGTGTCCATTCAAGAGTCGCGACCTGTATCGACAATGAATCTCGGAATTCAACTTGCGGCGGCTGCGCAGTTTCTTGCGCCGCCACGAATCGGAGTGCCACTGCTCGTTCTAGCGAGTCGAAACGACCGCATGGTTAATAGCTCGTGTTCGGAAGCCTTGGCGCGCCAGTACAATGCCCAAATCGAGATCCATCCCACGGCGGGTCATGACCTCTCGCTTGACGCGGCCCCATGGACTGCTGCGATGATCGCGAAATGGAATCGATCTCCCGACGCTTAATCTTTTTCGCTTCGTTCGTAATCTGCATTCAGACGGGCTGTGAAACGCCGTTCGCACCGACATCTTCGGCTCCTGCGGGGAAGGATCCCGGGCCTGTGCAAATGGGTACGCTTCCGCGGGAAGGGTTTTTCAGCGGAGCAAGCTTGAAGGCGTCAGACATCGACAGCGTGGTAAGCGGCGTTCAGCCGGGTGGAATTCTAATCGTCAGTGAGCAACACGGAAATCAGAAACATTATGCCCACCAAAAGTTAGCGCTACAGGCTTTAGAGAAAACCAGGCGTTGTGTCGTCAGTGTCGGGCTCGAGTTTCTCGCGTGGACACATCAAGCCACTATTGCCGATTACTTTCACGGGACGCTTTCAGAGACGGACTTTTTGAAAACCGCAGAGTGGGGCGGCAATCCATTCGCAGACTATCGCGATCAGGCGCTTTTTCCCCGATTGACGGGTGGAGAACTGATCGGAGTTAACGCCCCGAAAGCTTTGACGAGCGCTATATCAAAAAAGGGATTATCCAGCTTGAGCCCCGAGCAAAACGAT
>JAYSST010000451.1:0-1354 GCA_043720435.1 Bdellovibrionales bacterium | reverse complement strand
GCCGAACGGTATAGCGAGTTGAATCGTTTCTGGTCTCGGAAGTTGCCTTCTCGGACGAACGTCCTGCCGAACGCGAAGGTGCGTTTAGCAAAAGAGCTGAACTCGGATCAATCGTCGATTGTGCAACGGCCGTCGACATCAACGCCAATGACGTGATCACCGAAGACAAGAGCGGCGCGATTGTTCGAAGAAAAGTCATGAGCACTTATCGGTCTTCACCCCGCCACGCTTGACGAGACCACAGCCCGGTCTGCAAACTTATCCTGTGGTAAAACGATGCTCGCAGCCTGCACGAAAATTTTCATCAGCCCACATTTTAAACAGCGCGCCGACCCGCGCGTTCCTCAGGACTTTGGCCTTTACGCAGTTCAGCTTTTTCGCATGCTTCAGTCTCTCGCCTGCAGTTTTCGCAGCGCCAAACGAGTCGACGGCGCGCATACAGCAAAGCGCGACTTACAGAAGTACGATTGATGAGCGTCTCACGATTCGCAAAATCACGGTCTTACCAGGAAGCGACAACACGGATGGCATCTACGCGCGTCCGCTGGAAACCCATCTCGTCGCGCTCGTTAAATCTTCACATCGGTGGGAATACGCAGAGTCAGGGTTAGCATCGCTTCCGAAAGCGCCACTCGATATGGAGGAGAATCCGGATCTCGTAAAGTCCGCGATGGGATCGCTTGAATCAGACGCAGCCATTCTTCCCGTCATCACTCGAGGTCCCCGCGGGCTTTCGTTGCGCCTCAATTTATTTCTCAAGTCCGATGGAAAAATTCTCGCGCAAGAGATTGTGCGCGATTATCCGAAATTTGAACTTGCCGACGTGAAGGCCGTCGTCACCGGCATGTACAAAAAGCTGATCTCGACCGTTCCCTACGAAGGATTGTTGTTAAGTCGCCAAGGCACTCGAGTCACAATGAATCTCGGTAAAACCGATGGCATTCGCGAAGATCAAACGGTCTCAGTCATTCAAATTATCGCCGAGAGCCGACACCCGAAATTTGGTTTTCTAATTTCGACAGAAAAAGAAATTTTGGGTCAGGTGAAAGTTTTAAAGGTCGACGACACGCTTAGTTTTGGAGTCGTCACAGCAGAAAAAGAGCGCGGAGCTATCCGACGGCTCGCGAAAATTTCTGGCGTGAAGCCGATTGAGTATGGCGAAGCGCAAACTCTTTCACCCACAAACGAGCAAGATGTCAGATCGCGACCCGACTCGGGAATCGCCTTCGGTGAAATGGCGAAAGAGTGGCTGCCCGCAAAACCGCCATCGTTCGGACAAGTCGGTATTAAAGCGGGACTTGGAAGTTACACCGGCAGCACCAACGTCACGGGCGTTGGTTCACTCGACGCAAAG
>JAYSST010000450.1:0-1354 GCA_043720435.1 Bdellovibrionales bacterium | reverse complement strand
CTCCCCGAAAGACTGAGCGATCATTTTGCTATCTATGCGGTTTATCACAACGAAATGCTAAGTTTGCCGGACCACTAGCGCAGCGTCGTGGGCCAGTTCTAGTTTTTTAGGGCCGGACGCTGGCGTTGATTGATGAGAGCAGCTCGGCTTCAAGAGCTTGAACCAGTTGTCGTCTGTCGCTTCTTGTTTTTGGTTGTGCGTCGTTGCGGAAGCGAATAGCGCGGTGTGCGGAGAGTTTGGAACCGTTTCTGGTTTTTCCTTTTAACACCTCACTTGATGATGACGAACTGACGAGACGTTCGATGATTTCTTCGGGTGATATATCTCTGTTTTCGGTTCGTCCTGCTTCGATCAGCTGCACAGCAGCGCCGGTCACAAACGCGGTCGCTTGCGAAGTCCCAGTCATTTGTCCGTAATGGCCGCCGGGGAGAGTCGACATCACATCCTTCCCTTGCGCCGCGACTGCAACGGACCGTACGCCGTAGTTGCTCGTCGGAAGTATTTCAACAGTTCCTCGAATGTCATCTATCGCCGTGACCGAGAGAATATTCGGAAGCCGGTAGTTGGCAGGATAGAATGGTTGCCGTTCTGAATTCGTCGATTCATTTCCTGCGGCCGCAACAACCAGGATTCCCTTGCGACTGGCTTCTCGAAGTAAACCAAGTTCTTCGGTGTTAGAGACCGTGCCTCCGCCCGAGTAGTTGATGACGTCTGCTTTCATGGCGATTGCATAGCGCATGGCCTCGAGCGAGTTTTTAAGCGCCGTGGCGCCATCAAGACCGCGATTGAAGTATTTGAGATTCATGATCTTTGCTTTCGGCGCAGTCTTTATTACGATCCCGGCGATGTGCGTTCCGTGGCCGTGCTTGTCGACGACGCGTCCTTTTCGTTCTGCGAAATCAAATCCCGAGGCGTCGTCGGTGTAGCCGTTGCCGTCGTCATCGACTCGGTTCTCAGCTTTATTGCGACCTAAGGCATCGGTGCCCGTCTCACCATCGTTGATCCATTGATGGTTTTTTAAGTCGGGGTGACTCATATCGCTACCGGTGTCGATAACGGCAACCACCATCTCGCGATGGTCTTTGGTTTGCGGTGGTGGGTTCGCCGGGATGGCTGGCACTTTTTCGCTATCTGGTTTTCGAATCTGATTGGGTGGCGGAGTGACCTGCCTCACAGTGTTGTTTGCCGGCTGTTGATGAGCAGCCATTAGGCCGGTACTTACCGAAACTCCGAAGACAGCGATAAGCCAAAGAGCTGCGCGGCTCGAGCTTTTTCGGCTTCCATACTTGATACGATATTTCATGTTTACCTCTTTCATGGTTTAGGTGCGGATCCAGTTAAGTAACAGTTTCGC
>JAYSST010000449.1:0-8490 GCA_043720435.1 Bdellovibrionales bacterium | reverse complement strand
GTGGCCGAAATTTTTCAACTTGGCCAAAACTTCGGGCGAAAACTTTTTGGCGTCGTAGACGAGTTTGTCGGGAAGAAACTGATGGTGTACCCGCGGCTGCACGACCGCTTCTTCGGCGTCCGCATTTTGCGTGACGATCCGGATGATCGTTTGAAAAACTGCGCTTGGGATTCGCGGTCCGCCGGGTGCACCCAGTGTCGCAAAAAACTGTCCGTCTTTTTCGATGATCGTCGGACTCATCGAAGATAGCGGTCGCTTGCCGGGAGCAACGGCGTTCGCTTCGCCTTGGATAAGGCCATACTGATTTGGCTGACCGGGTTGGGTTGCGAAATCGTCCATCTCGTCGTTCAGCGCAATGCCGTAAGCTTCAGAGACCATTCCGCTGCCCCAGCTTCCGTTCAATGTGGTTGTCCAGGCAACGGCATTACCTTCGCCGTCTGCGAGCGAAAAGTGAGTCGTCTCGGTTTTTTCAAGAGCCGCAGGCGCCGGAGCGGGCGTTACGGCCTCCTTCAAATCCTTCGAGCTGTTTGATTTTACTTCGATCGCGCGGTCAGACTGCACAAGCTTTGCGAGTCGGTCGAGACGCGCCGGTTCTAAAAGCTTCGTGGTCAAATCGCTCATTAGACTCGTGCCCATTGGATCGCCCATTTGCCCGCGAGCCGCGAAGGAAAGTTTTAACGATTCGCCCCACGCGTGCGCTTCAGGCGCCGACATTGATGCCGGAACTCCGAGCTTCGCTTCAATTCGGTCGAGAAGCTCGAGGCCCTGCGCGATAATCAGGCCACCACTCGACGGTGGAGGCATGAGCGCTAGGTCATAACCGCGCCACGACCGGCGAAGCGGAGCTCGCCATGCGACTGTGTAATTCTTGAGATCGTCGATGGTCATGATTCCGCCGGTTTCACCGATCGTCTTCACAATATCTTTTGCAATCACGCCCGAATAAAACGGCTTGGTGCCTTGATCGCGCAGGAGTCGAAGCGCTTTCGCCAACTTCGGCTGCTTCAGGATGTCGCCGGCTTCGAGGGGTTCGTAGATTTCGGCCACTGCCGGAGCCTGCTTTTTTCCAGCGCTCGTAGCCGGTGTGGGTTGTGGTGAGACCAAGCGACCGAAGATCTTTTTTCCAGAGCCATTAAATAACTCGAAATTATCTTTGGTTTGTTTTCCCCATTCGCCGCTGACTGGAAATCCTTTTTCAGCGAGGCGTAGGGCCGGTGCAAACAGTTTTTTCCAAGCGATTTTTCCGTATTTCTTATGAACGGCCGCGAGTCCGGCGGGCACTCCAGGTACACCCGACGCAAGTCCTCCGTCAGTTGCCGTTTTCGGATCTTTGCCCAAAAACGTTTCGCGCGAAGTTCCGCTAGGTGCGACTTCGCGGAAATCGATCACGTCGATGGTCGATGGACCGGTTGCGTTTTGTTTTCTGAGGACAGCGAAGCCGCCGCCGCCTAGAGAAGCGTAATAAGGATGTGTCACGGCCATCGCCAGCGCCACAGCAACCGTCTGGTCAAAAACGTTTCCACCTGCAGCCGCAATTTCATTAGCGACGGGTGCCGAGAACGGCGACGGGCTCGCAACTGCAAACTTTTTCGTGGCGTAGGGAAGCGCTGAGACTGGTTCAACGAGGCCGAGAGCCGCGGTCGTGAAAATCGAGAGAATGAGGCAGGTGTAGGACCGTTTTTTCATTTTGCGACTCCTTCGATGAGTACCGAGCTGTCTTTTGAGCTTTCGCAGTATACACTTTCCGATTAACACATTGGCAGGTTTTTCCTTGATGAATGATCGCGTTCGCCGTCCTCGGCTTGTAGAAACCAAAAGCCTTCCTCAGCCCACCGAATATGCGGCGGCGCTGAACGGCGAGTATGCGGCATGGGCCTTCGACGAAGAGCGTTCGAAAGATCACCGGGGTTCGTGGCGCAAGGTGTTCGGTGTTGAGGATTCGGCTCCGCTCGATCTCGAAATCGGAACCGGAAACGGATATTTCTTTTCGCATCGCGCTCTGGCTGAACCCGCGCGTTCGTTGGTCGGGATGGAGTTAAAGTACAAACCGTTGATCCAAACGATCCGCCGCGCGCTTCGCGATGGTGCCAAGAATGCTCGCATCGTCCGTTACGATGCCTCGTGCCTCGAAGATATTTTTGCGCCTGAAGAACTCAATCACGTTTTCATTCATCATCCCGACCCATGGCCTCGCAAACGCAACTGGAAGCATCGCCTGATTCAAGATGAATTCATGGACATTCTCTGGAATGTCATGCGCCCGGGATCGTTTGTGAACTTCAAAACGGATTCGGAAGAATACTACGACTGGGCAATGCCGATTTTCCAAAAATCACAGTTCAAAGAAACCCGCGCCACCCGCGACCTTCACAATTCCGAGTGGGCCACTGACAATTTCGTCACCACTTTCGAAACGCTTTTTTTAGAAAAGGGTCAGCCGATTTTCTACTGTCGCTTCGAGAAGTAGTCTGCGGTACTCAACTCTAATTCTAACAATTATTTTGTTACTCGACCATCACCGAACCACCGTTCATCCCGAACGGTCCTTCGATGCATTCCGGTCCGTCAAACTTCCGTTGCGCAGCCAATGCCAAGGGCGTCATATTCGACGGCGCGAGTAGTCCCATGGTTCGATTTGGCTCAAAAATCACATTGCTGATTAAAACGGGCGACGTTGCAGTTATCGGGTCACGGCGAAGGATATCGAGTTCTGCGACCGTCATCGCCGAAAAGTTTTTTGCTTCGCGCTCGTTGGCTATCGCGGATACCGAAACCGGAAGATCCGTAGTCACAACCAGGTGAGTGACTCCCTTTGGTGTGGTGAAGTCGACAAGTGAAATAATCGTCGAAGCGCGATTCGAGTTCATTTCGACAACTGCGCTTGATCCAGCGGCGAGCCGAATGTAATATCCGGCGGGCGTTTCGCGTACCTCTGTTCCGCCAGTTTGTGAAAATTTCGGGAACACTCGGACAGGCCGCGTGAGTCCGGTTGCATCCGGACCCCATGCAATGACGGCAGCAAATTTGACCGAGTCTTGTGACGCTTGAATGAAAATAGTTTGCGGAAACCGTTCTTCGTTTTTAATCGTCCAGGAAAAAAGTTTTCGGCGATAAAGATCTGGAACTTGGGCGACCGGAATTAAAACTCTTTGCGCCGTAATAGTAATGCGGGCACCCGCGAAGACCGGACGGTATAGGCCTGCTACTTTTGGCATCGAGCCGAGTTCAATTACCGAACATGGCGGTTGCCGTTCATACTCACGCGTGTCGACACCACTAACTACGCTCCCGCGAGACAAAACGTCGAGCGCCTCGTGAGAGCCGTCGGTCCACCAGGTCGGGCAAATCAATCGCCGCTTGATGTCACTGCGGGCGGCGGGTTGAGCATTCGTACTTGCGAGCCGTGCTGCCAGGGCAGAAAAATTCAAACGTAGGTCGCGAAGTTCGCCGCCGCTTCGCGAACCAGTACTGTTGGTTACCTGCATTTTGAGATTGCATTGCCATTCTCTGACGAGATTTTCTGGAGCGAGCGTTAACGGCGGAATGAGTCCGAGCACTGAAACCCGATCGGAAGTGATCTGTGTTTCGATGTGCTCTTCGGTTTTGATTTCGCCCGATGAACAGCGACTTTTGAAAGTGACCGGGAATCCGCGATCCACCGGCGCAAAACGCAAAATCGCCGATTCGTCGATGAATGAATTCGATTCGCCGGCTTGGGCCGATCGAACTTCGTTTACTTTGAGTTTCAAAGTGATGCCACGAGCGTTGGTCAGTTCGAGGGTCGGCGGACTTAATTTCCAACTGTCGACAACCGATTCTTTCGGTGCGCAAGCCGTCACTATCAGCGCGTAGGCGAACAAAGAGACGAAGTTGAAAACGCGTCCGGTGGTCGGACTGAAGAACGCGAGCATGGATGACTCCTTGGCTGTAAGACGCTTAAAACCGCCGCGAGTTGCGACAGTCCTCAACAAAGCAAGGAATGGGCAGTGCACCGAGAGGGGCGGTTACCAGTAGTCGGCGTCGACTTCGATGGGGCCGAAGACGTCAGTCTGGCAGCTGATTCGTTCGTCATCGTCGGCTGCAATGCGATCGAGCAAACCTCGTTCAAAATCGGTCGCCAGAGACACTGCGCCCGGTTCGAGTTCGCGGACGCGGAGGCGACATTTTGTGCAAACGCCGTCGCCACGACAGGATGAAGCGACGGGAAGGCCGATTTTCAAAAGCGCATCCATCAAAGTGCTGCCGGATTCGACTGCGGTCTCTCCGAAACTCGACTGAAGGTCAGGTTTTACGAAACGAATCGAAGCGATTCGTGTGGTGGCGTTCATGGAACTCCTCGTTCATGAAATCGTATCGCGTTGCGCCGCAAGAGGCTAGGGTTGGACCACACGACGCGGCCTGTTTATCCTCATACGATGAGCGAAACACAGATCGAGAACGTTATTATTATCGGTTCCGGACCCGCAGGCTACACCGCCGCCATTTACTCTTCGCGCGCGCTTTTGAAGCCGTTGATGTTCGAGGGCGAAGACGCCGGCGGTCAGTTGATGATCACTACCGAAGTCGAAAATTATCCAGGTTTCCCAACCGGAGTGACCGGGCCCGAGTTGATGGATCACATGCGCAAGCAGGCCGAGCGCTTCGGCACGAGATTCGTTCGCAAACTTGTAACAAAAGTAGATTTGAAAGCTCGCCCATTTAAAGTGTGGGTCGGCGAGACCATGTATCTCTCAAAGACGGTCATCATTTCAACAGGAGCGACCGCAAAATATCTTGGGTTGCCGTCCGAAAAAATATTTTACAACAAAGGTGTCTCGGCCTGTGCAACCTGTGACGGAGCTTTCTTCCGCGACATGGACGTGGCCGTCATCGGCGGTGGCGATACCGCGATGGAAGAAGCGACATTCCTCACGCGCTTTGCAAAAAAAGTTTATCTGATTCACCGCCGCGACACTTTCCGCGCATCAAAAATCATGGCCGACAAAGCGCTGAAGAATCCAAAAATTCAAGTGATGTGGAACACCGCGGTTGAAGAAGTCGTCGGCGAAAAGTTTGTTACTGGCGCGCGTCTGGTCGACACAGTGACCGGTGAAAAGAAGCTCTTACCTATTCAAGGATTTTTCTTAGCCATCGGCCACGTGCCGAACACGAAAGTGTTAGACGGCCAGCTAAGAACAGACGAATCCGGATACCTCATTACAAAATCGCATTCGACATACACCGATATCGATGGAGTGTTTGCATGCGGAGACGTTCAGGATCACATCTATCGTCAGGCCATCACTGCGGCTGGTAGCGGATGTATGGCCGCGATTGATGCCGAACGTTGGCTCGAAGCTCAAGGCTAGACGGTGTCAAAAAAAAAGATCGACGCTAAAGAACTCGTCGCGAAAATCGAGCGACTTGCGCGCGAGCGTATGTCGTCCGGCGAGGTTGTCGACCTTAAATCGGTTCGAGACTTCAAAAATCGAAAAGTAAAAGCCTCCGTGCTCGTCATTGAAGATGACGAGACAATGCGAGCCGCTTTGAAGCGGATTCTCGAAAGCGAAGGACTCGATGTTCGCACGGCATCGGACGGGACTCAGCTTGGCGAAGCGATCGGTGACAAGCCGATTGATCTTATTATTTTGGATGTTGGACTGCCGTGGATCAACGGGCTCGAGCTGGCGAAGCTGTTGCGCGAACACGAGTCGTTAAAAGAAATTCCGCTCGTCTTCATCAGCGGAAAAACTTCTGAATTCGACATCAAGCGCGGATTCGAAGCTGGCGCCAACGACTACATTAAAAAGCCTTTCGAAATCGAGAAGGTGAAGAAAACAATTCGCACTTTGCTCGAATTGAATAAGGATGAGTAAGTCGGCGCCGGCAAAAGCGACGCACGAATAGAGGAGTCTGCATCATGAAACAAATGAAACATAAGTTCTTGATTTTGATTGGAGCGTTCGCGCTCGTCACAAGCTTCGCGCCGTTATCGATCTCGCAAGAGAGCGATGATGCCATGGACGAGTTCATGAATAGTCCAGCCGATGAGCCGCCACCGGCTATCGCTCTTCCGCCTGAGGAAGCGGCTCCCGCGGCCAAGCCCGCAGTAAAAGAAAAAGCAGGAGCGAAAAAGCCAGCGAAAGGTGCCGCACCTCCCGTTGGAGAAGCAGAAGTGATCGACATGCGATTGCAAGCGGCTCCCGGCGCTCCAGCGGCCGGGGTTCCCACGCAACCGAATCCTGCTTTGGATAAAGTCGAAAGTTTGATGATCGCTGACGCTGAACTGAAAGTGTTTATGAAGGCCGGCGGATTACGCAGCAAAAAGATTAAATAGATGGCGGACTTACATATGAAATTTAAATTGATGTTAGTGATTTGTACTTTGGCGGTGATCGCGTCCGCTTGCGAAACGGCTCAGGAAAGTGCGAACGACGCTGCCCCGCAGGCATCGGGTGCGGTGCGCGCTTCTATCCCGAAGATGACAGCCGATCGTGCGCATCTGCTCGGGCGCGAGGTGGCTGAATTGTTGGTCGCAAAAGCTCACCTACTCGATAGCGACAAGGTGACTCTTTTCGTCAACCGAGTGGGTCAGTACGCAGCGTTTCACATAGATACTGGTCCGAAAAACATAAAATGTGTTGGTGGCCCGGACAAAGTGATGCCGCTCAATGGCTTTCGTTTTGGTGTCGTGCACTCAGCTGAAAAACAAACGTTTGCGCTGCCTGGTGGCTTTATATTTATCAGTGACGCTTTGCTTGCTGACATCACTTCCGAAGATCAGCTGGCGGGAGTTCTCGCGCACGAAGCAACGAATGTCCTTTGCCAGCACGGAATGTCGAGAATGCAAAAAGTTTCAGACTCGGTCGAAAAAGAAAATCAGCCCGCCGCGTTCGAGAGAATTTGGAAGTCATCACTGCCTGCACGCTTCAAAAAGGTCGCCGATCGCGGCGCAATGTTATCGCTCTATAAGGCGGGATATTTTGTAGAGGATTACGTTCAGTTCATCGAAAAAATGGGCGGAGCAGAATCAGCAGAGCGAGTCGGTTGGATGAAAAAGGATCTAGAGAAAATGCAGCAGAAGGGTATCGTAGACACCGGAAAATCCCGCGCCGCCCGTTTCAAAGACTTCAAAAAAATGGCGGGTGTCTAGGCGATGTACCGCGCGGTGGTAATCATCTTCGTTTTGATGTGCGCGTCCTTCGCCGAAGCCCGCGCGAGTACCCGCACGTGTGTACAAAAGGGCAGACCTGTCGATTTGGATGATCGCGAAGTTCGCGAATCGCTCGAGGGCGAGATCCGTTGCACGCGCGAGCTACATAATGGGGAAAAAATAAAGGAACGAATCGTCTTTAAAAATGGGCGTCGGGTCGAAGAAGAGATTGAAAGTAAAGTGCGCCATGAGCTGAAAAGATACGCCGACAGAAATGGCAACGACACGCTCGATGGTGACCAGGTCGAATATTTTCCCGGAACTTCGAAAATTCGTTTCAAGGAAACTAAGAAGCTCGGAGCCGAAGTAGGACTTGCCGAAAGATTTCACGAAGGTGGCGCAATCTCTGAACGAACCTTCCACGAGCCCTCCACCGAGAAACGAAGGGGCGCGCAAACGGCATCCATCGGCTATACAAAGTCCGGAAAAGTCAGATATCTTCGATGCTCTGAAAATCGATCGACATCAATCGATCCGAAACTCTGCGGATTCGATGGTTTGAGCAAGGTCGAAACTTTTCATGACGATGATCAACCGCGCTCGCAGCTGACGTTTCTAAACGGAAAAAAGACCGAGTCCGTCGTCGATGCTCAGCCTGTTAGTGCATGGAGTTCGAATCTCCATGCTGGGACCGTCAAAGAGCCGAAAGCCGCGAAAAGTAAAACGACGAACGCGAGTGACGGAACTGCCGAGGTCATCGATCTCTACGCTAGTGGAAAACCGAAACGTAAATACCACTTAGATTCGCAGAAACGCTTCGCCGGTGTCGACGAAGAGTGGTTCGAGTCTGGCGGAAAGGCCCGAAGAACCGATTACGGTCGGTTCAAAGATGGAGCGATCGACGTACTGACAGTGAAGGCGAGTACATGCTGGTGGGAAAATGGCAGTCCCCGTGCCGAGATCGTTCAAAAAGGTGATTCGTATTCCATCAAGTTTTACTGGGACAACAAGCAGCTAATGCAAAATGGTACCTATAAACACGATGCTCGAAATGACCAATGGGATGCAAGCGACGTCGAGCAGCTTGTTTCGTGCGATCCTTACACCTACGGACTCTTGCCGGTTGGAACGTTCAAATCCTTCAATCGCGAAGGCGGGATCGAACACGAAAAATCCTTTGAGGATGGTAAACCAGATGGTCCGGAAAAAGTTTACGTAACCGGAGGAAAGCCCGGCAACGAAGTTATCAAAGAAGAGCTTGAAAACAAAAAGGGTCGCCTCATTCGCGCCCGCATCTTCAAAGATGGAAAACTCGATAAAGATGAAGAGTACTTTGCAGACGGATCGAAAAAAACCAA
>JAYSST010000448.1:0-3279 GCA_043720435.1 Bdellovibrionales bacterium | reverse complement strand
AAACTGCAACGCTGGTCAAGCCGCGCCCGTCGCTACCGCGCTGCCGACGTCGGCGCTCTATGAACCGCTCAGCGGAAAACTACTCGTGGCCTACGGTTCGGCAACGACGACGAGCAACCTCATTTATAGCTATACGATCAACCAGACGACAGGAGTAATTTCGCTGCCGGTCGTCGCCTGGAACGACAATTCGATAGTACTTGGACCGTCACGAATGAGCGTGGATCCAACAAACGGAGCTGTGTTTGTCGCCAATGGTGCGGCCACGCTGAACAACATCGAAAAATTCACACTCGATTCAGCAGGTGTTTTGACGAAAGTCGGAACGACGCCGTTCATTCGAACAAGCGTTTACACTCGTTGCATTACTTCGATGGAGATTGCGCCATGATGTCGCGATTTCTAAACGTCATTGGCACAATTATTCTCGCATCAATCGCGTGCGGTCCACGGGCCCATGCTAAAAGCGCCGACAATTTGTATGCCGGAGTTGGACTATTCAGATCGACGGCGACGTACAAAGCCGGCGCTGCCGAGTCAACGTTCAATGGTTGGGGCGCGGCGGCCATTGGCGGCATCGGATTTACATCCGGACGCATGGGCTTTTTTGCTGAAGGCGAATACGGACGAGTCGAATCGATGAACACAATTCAAAGCACGACTTATATGGAGAAATCGCTGAACACCTATATCTCGGGAAAACTCGGCGCCTCGTATGAGATGTTCGGCATCGGCGCAGGTATTCAGCAAAATACAATCGACGTTGATAACGTCGCGACGCTAGGAACCAGCGGAAGAACGACTTATAAAGGTCTTAACTACTCTGGATTTGCCAGACTTACTCTCGACAGCAAAGAGTCGTCGTTTCGCACCATCGTCGAAGCCAAGTACGGAACAGGCAGTTTCTCGGGCCTGGAAGTCAATGAAACGTCTCTCAGCCTAAGATTTGTCTTTCTGCCCTTCTAAAGAACCGCTAAAGTTTTCAGAACCATGCGAGTTCTCATCGTTCGATTCTCTAGCTTTGGCGACATCTTTCAGGCACTCGAGGCCGCAAAGCATTTGAATAAATCTAGGCAAACCGAATACGTCGATTGGCTCGTACGCGACGATTTTGCTCCGCTATTACAGGATCAGGAATTCATTCGCGAAGTTCATTCGTTCCGGCGCGAATCCTCGGTCTTCGCGCTCATGGCGCTCACTTGGAAAATTGCGGCCCGATACGATCACGTTTATGACGCGCATTCGAATCTTCGCAGTTTGATTGTGCGGTCAGTGGTTCGCGCTAGATGGCTGCTTGAGCGAGTGGTGAATCCGATGGCTCCGAATCGCTCGATGATTACACGCTCGAAAGAACGAATTCGTCGCTTTATATTTTTCAAGTTCAGAATGTCGACTCTTCCGGTTCCTTACCGTGGTGCAGAAAGTTTTTTGAGACCGCTTCGACGGTGGATTCCAACTCTAGAATTTGTATTCTCGGACATCGGCTGGCGCGCACCCGCGCTTGGCGAAGATGCACACACGTTCAAACAATGGCAGTCGCAAGAGCCGAACGCACCACTCATCGCGCTCGCACCTTCTGCAGCATGGCCCAATAAACGGTGGCCGATTGAAAGGTGGCGAGTTCTCATTGAGCAATGGCTAAATGTTTCTCCTGACTCGCGCTTTTTGTTACTCGGTGGACCCGATGACCAATTTTTGAATGAAATTGAAAGAGAATTTGGCTCTGCCAAAGTTTTTAATGCCGTCGGACGAACGACTCTACTGCAATCTTCCGTTTTGCTCAGCGAAGCCAACGCAATAGTTGCAAACGACACTGGGTTACTTCATGTCGCGGATCGGCTGCAGCTTCCATCGGTCGCGATCATTGGTCCCACCGCTTTTGGATACACGACGTCTCCTGTGTCGCGTGTCGCGGAAGTCCCGCGCGCGAACCTCCCTTGCAAACCTTGCTCGAAGGACGGTCGAGATCCCTGCAAGAACTTGATTCATCTTAAATGCCTTATCGACGTCACGCCAGAACAAGTCGTTCGGGAACTCAGAGAAGCCTTCGAAGCGGTCGGCGAGAATCGGGCGCTGCCGTGACGTTGTATCGGGCCCTTCAACCGTTTTTGCTTGGCGTTTACGCGTCGCTTGCATTTGTTTTGAAACGCCTACCGATTGTAAATCGCAAAACCGAAAAGTTTTGGAAGACGTTTGATATTCGGTACGTAGACGGTGTGCCTGCTTTCATGAAGATCGATCGATCAGTCTTTAGTGGCAACCGACCGGTCTGGATTCACGCCGCAAGCGGAGAGTTTGAGTACGCGAAGCCTGTGATCCGCGAACTCGCAAAAATCGGCAGACCTGTTCTCGTCACATATTTTTCGCCAACGTTTGCGGAAAACGTCCGCAAGTTCCCTGGCGTCACCGCCGCTTGTCCGCTTCCGCTCGATTCGCGAGATGAGCTCGAAAAATTTTTAACTTATTTAAACCCGTCGGCCTTGCTTATTGCACGCACCGACGCCTGGCCAAATACAGTGTTTGCGACCTCTGAGCGAAAACTCCCGTGCCTGCTTTTCTCTACAACGTTTCATGATGGATCGAACCGTATGCGTGGACCCGGCAAAAAACTTACAGTGGACACACTTAAGTTGCTCGACCGCATTCAGTGCGTATCAACCGACGATCGTGAAATCTTAGAAAGCATCGGCGTGAAAAATTCGGAAACGTGCGGAGACACGCGGTATGACCAAGTTCTTGAACGATTAAAAACTGCGAAACAGCTGCCGGAGATTTTAAAACAAGTCACCGATTCGCGAGCGTTCGTAGCTGGCAGCGTCTGGAGTGAGGATTTGCAACCGGTGTTAACAGCATCGGTCAGAACCTATTCCGAATTCCCACACACGCTGTTTTTAGTTCCCCACGAAATTGGCAACGATTTCTTGAATGAGATGGAGGGCGTCGCCCGCAGCTTCGGCATTGCTCCCCAAGAAATCGTACGTTTTACGGCATTAACCGGCGAAGGCTCGGTCCTCAACTTAGAAACCAAATATCGTGTTGTGGTCGTCGATGCCGTCGGACTTCTCGCCGAGCTTTATCAAATGGGCCAAATCGCGTTTGTCGGAGGCTCCTTTAAGAAAACCGTTCACTCGGTTATGGAGCCACTTGCTGCGGGTGCCCTGACTATCGTCGGCCCCTTTTACAAGAATAATCGCGAAGCGATCGAATTTCAGAAAATTACTGCCGGAGCCGTTTCCAACGTTAGTTTCGTTACCTCGGTTTGTAACGCTGAAAATTTCA